>JAODMX010000187.1 GCA_025464735.1 Frondihabitans sp.
CGCCATCGGCTGCACGCCCGCGGTCGAGTGGCTCGCGAGCAGCGGCCTGGACCTCGCGGACGGGGTCGTCTGCGACGGGCACGGGCTCGCTGCGCCCGACGTCTTCGCCGTGGGCGACGTCGCGGCCTGGCGCGACGGGGAGTCTGGGGCCTTTCGACGAGCCGAACACTATCTGAACGCCATGGAGCAGGCGCAGGCCGTGGCACGGACCATCGCGACCGGTGAGTATTCGCCCCGCCCGCTGCCCTTCTTCTGGTCGGAGGTGTTTGGCGTCCGAATCCAGGGGTACGGCATCTTTGGCGGGGGCGGCACCCTCACACGCGTCGCCGGCGACGACAGGACAGGCACCGCCGCCGACCGCTTCGTCGCCGAGAGCCGCACCCCGGACGGTACCTGCGTCGGCATCGTCGGCTGGAACCTGCCGCGTGAGTTCCGACTCGCCCGCGACCGCGTGGGCACGGTCCCCTCTTCTTCACCGGTAGAACTCGTCGGCGCCTCGAAAGGACCTTCCTCGTGACAACCAGCACCGCGGCCGACCCTGGCCACTCCGACTCTGGCGACGCTGCCTCCCGCTGCCCCTTTCTGCGCGGAGCCATCACGATCCCGCGTGACGGCACCCCGCTGCGGCCCTCGCCGCTGTTCGCCGAGCTGCGGGACGACGCGGCGGCCACGCCGCTCGAGTACGCCGACGGGCACGTCGGATGGATGGTGACGCGGCACACCGAGGTCCGCGAGATCCTGGCCGATCCCCGCTACAGCCAGCAGCCGCAACGCCTGCCGCTGGGGCGTTCGTTCCCGCAGAGCGACGACGTCGAGTTGGACGTCGACGGGCGGGAGTCGCTCCGACTCGCGAACCTGCTCGGCCTGGACGGGCCGGAGCACCTCAGGATCCGACGGGCCGTCCTCGGCCGCTTCTCGATCAGGGCCGTCCGGTCGCGGCGCGAGGCCGTCGCCGCCATTGTTGCCGACCAGCTCCGGATCCTGCTCGCCCATGGCTCGCCCGCCAACCTCACCGAGGTCTATGCCGAGCCGATTTCGGCCCGGGTGCATTGCCTCGTCCTTGGCGTCCCCGATGCTCTCGCCGGCCGTTTCACCGAGACTTTCGTCAGATCGACCTCGTCACAGCAGAAGATCGATTTCATTCGCGACGTCTACGCCGCGAAGCGGGAGCTCGTCGTGGCCACGGGGCAGCGCACGGAGGACGTCCTGGGCGACCTGCTCACCTCGGAGGCCGACGGGAGCATGTCGACCCGGGAGATCGAGGGCATCGCCTTTGTTCTGATGACCTCCGGTCGCGACTCGGTGGCCTACCTGATCGCCACGGCCACTACCGCTCTGCTGACGCATCCCGAGCAGGCCGACGCCCTCCGCCACGACCCCGATCTCTTCACCACCGCGATCGAGGAGTTCATGCGCTTCGGCGCGATGTTCCTCACGCTCTTCCCGCGCACAGCGACGGAGGAGATCGCGTACGACGGCTTCACCGTGAAGAAGGGGCAGACGGTGTCGGTGTCGCCGGTGGCGGCCAACCGGGACGAAAGGCAATTCGCGGATCCCACCGTCTTCGATATCACGCGGGATGCCGGCGGCCACCTGGGATTCGGTCACGGGCCACACGGCTGCATCGGTCAGCAACTGGCCCGCATCGAGATCCGCGAAGGAATCCAGCAGCTGCTGGAAGGGTTACCGGAGCTTTCGCTGGTGAGTGCCGAGCAACTGGAGCCCATGGGCTTCGCCTCCGACGTCCCTACCTATAGGGTCGGCTCGGTTCTGGTGTCGTGGACGTGACCCCCGCGGGCGCGGCCCTCGCGTGGACCGAGCTGTGGCCCGACAGCGCTTCGAGCCCGGAATGGTCGCATTCGGGCGCGGCTGTGCTGGGCGATGGGCGGCTGCTTTTCGCGGCCCCGGGTGGGCACGCGCTCATCGCTCTCGACGAGTCGTCGGGCGACTGGGCGCGTTTCGAGACGCCGACGGAGGACTGTCACGGACTCACCGTGTCGAGTGTCGCAGGTCGGGAGATCGTGTGGATCGCCGACCCGGGCGATGACCGCGGCGGGCGAGTGATCCGGCTCGACTGGACGACGATGAGCATGGTCGTCCTGCCGGATCCGTTCGGCGACGATCCTCATCGGCAGGCGCTCGGGCCGTGGCGGCCGACGTCGACGGCGGTCGTCGAGGCGGCGGAGGAGCACTACGGCGAACTGTGGGTGGCCGACGGGTACGGTCGCAGCCTGGTGCACCGGTACGGCGTCGACGGCTCGATCCTCACACTCGACGGCCGCGATACGGGAACGGTCTTCGATTGTCCGCACGGTATCGCCGTCGACACGCGCGGCCCGGAGCCGCAGATCGTTGTCGCCGACCGACTCAACAGCCGACTCGTCTTCCTCGACCTCGACGGGCGCTTCGTGCGCGAGGTGACCTCGTCGACCGTGATCGGCTCTGCCCCGATGGCGAGGCCGAGCTCGCTCGCGGTGCGGAG
The DNA here is from genome assembly GCA_025464735.1 of Frondihabitans sp. Next base: position 2,483 of record JAODMX010000187.1, read on the forward strand.
CGACAGGATCCTGGTCACCGACCTGATCGGTGCGTTGCTGGAGGTCGACCTTGACGACCGGATCGATACGATCCTGCCGGCCGTCGTCGATTCGTCGCGCCCGGGCTGGCCGAACATCGTCGACGATGGCGAGATCGTGCGTCCCGTGCTCGTCGCGGGCGAGCTGAACAGCCCCCATGGCATCGCCGTCGGTGGTGCAGGCCAGGTGTACCTGACGGAGTGGCTTCTCGGCGGGCGGCAGCTCCGTCTCGACCTGTAAGGCGCGGCGACGCCGGGATCAGACGGTGGCGGGCGTGCGCTAGAGCGGCCGCCAGCCGAGGTGCGGCGCGATCTGGTCGGCGGTGTCGCGGATGAGGCGGAGGTGCTCGGCGTGGTCGGGCGCTCCGGGGACGAAGCTGACCAGGAGGTCCGTGGCCTCGCGGAGTGCCGGATCCCGGGCGAGCCCCTCCGCTATGCGTTCGGGCGACCCGAAGCGCGTGTGGTCCCGGTCGAGGAACTCTTCCGCGGTCGCCTCCGCGACACCGTGGTGCCCGAGGCGGCCGAGCCACTGCTGCCAGCGGGCGGCGCCCGGCGTGAGCGCCGCGAGGGCTGTGGACTCGTCGGCGTGCGGGTACACGGCGCGGGAGACCAGGATCCGGGGCGGTCGGTCGGGACGGGCCCAGGCATCGCGGTAGGCGGTGACGAGGTCGGCCTGATCCTGCTCGCCCTGGTTGCGGCTCCAGTCCGTCGCCCGCGACAGCTGGAGGCCGTCGCCGGCTCGGGCTGCCGCGATCACGGACTCGCGGGCCACCGTGGGATCACCCGATGTCGCCTGCCAGAGGCGCGAACGGACGCCCGGCGCCGGCGGGTGCAGGGTTTCGCCCAGGCTGTTGAGGGGTGCCCCCTCGAGGACCTCGTGGAGACGCGCGACACTCTCGCCGAAGAGCGGGTGCCGATCGGCGAGGTCTCGGCCGAATGCCTCCCAGGCGCCGGGGAAGGGGCCGGATCCGATGCCCAGCTCGAGGCGTCCGCCGCTCAGAGCGTCGAGAACGGCCGCGTCCTCGGCGACTCGCACGGGGTCTTCGAGTGGCAGAACGAGAACGGCGGTGCCGAGACGGATGCGGCTCGTGTGTTCCGCCATCGCCGCGAGGGCTACGAGCGGGGCGGAGATGTGTTCGTTGCCCTGCCGGAAGTGCCGCGCGACCACCCAGACGCTGTCGTAGCCAGCTTCTTCCGCCTGAACGACGAGGTCGATCGCGTCACGGTAGGCCTGGCGCGGCGGAACGTCGCCGTCGACATGGAGGAGGAGCCCGAGGCGGAAGGGGCGGTCGTCGTCGGTCCCGGCGCCGATCGTGCGGGACTGCTCGGTGGCGGTTCGGTCAGACACGCACCGCACGCTCCTCGAGGTCGGAGGAGGAACGGACGGAGGCAACGGACGTGACCGGATTCGGCAGGCCGAGCCCCTCGCGCAGCGTCGTGCCTTCGCTCTCGGTGCGGAACAGGCCTCTCCGCTGCAGCTCGGGTACGACCAGCGTGGCGAAGCGCTCGAAGTCGACGGTCGTGTCGGCGGCCATGACGGTGAACCCGTCTGCCGCGCCGGCACGGAACCACGACTCGAGGTCGTCCGCGATCGTCTCCGGCGTCCCGGTGAGCAGGCGGTGCCCGCCGCCCCCGGCCGACCGGTACACGAGCTCGCGCGCGGTCAGCGGCCCCGCAGCCAGGAGCGCTCGCGTGCTGCCCTGGAACCCGGCCGACGACTGCTCGATCGGCTGCTCGGGGAGATCTTCGAGCCGGATCGGCACGTCGGCGGTGAAAACCTTCGGATCCAGCCCCAGCCCCGATACGAATCCGGCCGACGAACGGGCGACATCGACGGTGCCGCGCAACTCCTCCTCCCGGCGTGCCACGTCGGCTTCGTCGAGTCCGATGAGCACGACGACGCCCAGCGAGATGACGACGCTGCCGTCGGGGCGACCGGCGGCCAGAACGCGCTCCCGGGTCTCTGCGCGGAAGTCGACGGCGCCCTGCTTCGTCTGCGCCACGGTGAACACGACATCGGCGTACTTTGCCGCAATGCCGAGCCCGCCGGGGGAGCCGCCGGCCTGCACGATCACCGGGCGGCCCTGCGGCGACGCGGGCACCGAGAGAGGCCCGCGCACGGAGAAGTACTCGCCCCGGTGATCGATCGTGTGGATTCGGTTCGGATCGGCGAACTCGCCGGTCGCCTGGTCGGCCACGAGCGCATCCGGTTCCCACGATTCCCACAGCGCGGTGACGACGTCGAGGAACTCGTCGGCGCGGCGGTACCGCTCGTCTTTCGGCGGGGTCTGAGGAAGTCCGTAGTTTGCCGCGGCGTTCGGGGCGAACGTCGTGACGATGTTCACCGCGGCGCGGCCATGGGTGACGTGGTCGAAGGCGAGGAAGCGCCGTGCCAGGGAGTACGGGTGTTCGTACGTCGATGAACTGGTCACGATGAAGCCCAGTCGCTCGGTGACCGCGGCGACGTGGGAGAGCAGGATCGCGGGGTCGAGACCGGTTTCCGGCGCCGACTCGATGGCGCCGGAGAGGGCGGGCGAGTCGCCGAGGAAGACGGCGTGTACCAGCGCCTCCTCGGCGATCCGCGCGAGGCGTTTGAAGTGTTCGACGTCGTACTGGGCGCGCGGGTCGGCGTGCGGCAGCCGCCACGCTGTCCGGAAGTGGCCCGGTGTGAGGAGCGACAGGTTGAGGTGGAATTGCCCGGGGGTGGTCATCGGATCCTCAGCCCGGTGCCGTGGACGCCGTGGCGATCGATGATCTCGAGTTCCTCGGTCGTGAACGGGGCGAACGAGGTCGCCTCGAGGTTGTGCTCCAGCTGCCAGGTCGAGCTCGCCCCGATGAGGGCGCTCGTGACCTCTTCCCGGCGGAGCACCCACTGGAGCGCGAGCTGCGCAAGGCTCTGGCCGCGGGCGAGAGCGAGATCGTTGAGAGCTCCGGCGCGCTCGAGGTAGTCGGCGGAGAGGTCGTCCGACGAAAGGAAGATGCTGTTCTCAGCGCGTGCCCCGGTCGGCACGTCACCGCCGAGGTACTTGTCCGTCAGCAGGCCCTGGGCAAGGGGCGAGTAGACGATCAGGCCGTGCCCGTCCTCGCGGGCGGTGCCCAACAGATCCTCGGTTTCGACCCGTCGGTCGAAGATGGAGTAGCGGGGCTGGTGCAGCACCAGCGGCACCCCGAGGTCGCGAAGGAGCCGGGATGCCTCGTGGGCGCGCTCGGCCGAGTGGTTCGAGATGGCCACGTAGAGCGCCTTGCCCTGCTGCACGGCGGAGGCGAGAGCAACGACCGTCTCTTCGAGGGGCGTGTCCAGGTCGGGCGAGTGCGAGTAGAAGATGTCGACGTAGTCGGTGCCGAGGTCTTTCAGGCTCGCGTCGAGACTCGCCAGGAGCGACTTGCGCGATCCGCCCTTCAGGTAGGGCGACGGGCCGATCGGGTTGCCGGCCTTGGTCGAGATCAGGATTTCGTCGCGGTAGGCACCGAGATCTTCGCGCAGCAGCCGCCCGAAGGTCTTCTCCGCTGCGCGGAAGGGCGGCCCGTACCGATTGGCGTTGTCAAAGTGCGTGATGCCCAGATCGAAGGCGCGCAGCAGGATCTCGCGCTGCGTGGCGTACGGGTGGTCGTCGCCGAACTTCTGCCAGAGTCCGAACGAGAACTCCGGCAGCACGAGGCCGCTGCGGCCGGCGCGACGGTAGCCGAGCCTTTCGTAGCGGTCGGGGTCGGCGGTGTAGGTGTCGGCGGTCATGCGCGGAGTCCTTCCGGGGTCAGCGCGGGCAGGATCCTGCCGGTGTCGCGCTCGATGAACTGGGTACCCGGGTCGACGATCGCGTCGATCCGCTCGAGCAGGGTGCGCTCGAGAGTCGTGTCGGCCGCCCGCAGGTAGGCGTCCAGGTGCTCCTGCGTGCGCGGGCCGACAATCACGGACGAGACGGTCGGGTTCGCCAGGGCGAATCCCACGGCGAGGTCGATCAGTTCGAGGCCCGCTTCGTCTGCCAGCCGAGCGAGCGCGTCGGCCGCCTCGAGCTTGCGGCGGTTGGCCGGGCTGTCGATGTCGAAGCGTCCCGGAATCTTCCCGGCGCGCGCCGTCGACGGCTGTGGAGCCCCGAGCCGGTAGGCACCGGAGAGCCATCCGGCGGCGAGCGGCCCGAAGGTGAGCACGCCGAGGCCGAAGCGCCGGGCGATCGGGAGCGTGTCACGTTCGACACCGCGGATCAGCGGCGAGTACGGTACCTGCTCGGTCAGCGGTGCGACGAGGTGGTGGGTCTTCGCGAGCCACTGCGCCTCGACGAGATCCTCGGCGGAGAATGCCGAGGTGCCGTAGTAGAGGATCTTTCCCTGTCGGACCAGCCCGTCGAGGGTCTGAAGCGTCTCCAGCAGGTCGGTCGCCGGATCCGGTCGGTGCGCCTGGTAGAGATCGATCCGGTCGGTGCCGAGGCGGCGCAGGCTGTCCTCGACCGCTCGCGTGATCCAGCGGCGGGAGTTGCCCTGGTGGGTGGGATCGTCGCCGATCTGGCCGTGGAACTTCGTCGCGAGGAACACCTCGTCGCGGCGGCCACCCGCGAGGGCCTCGCCGATCAGGACCTCGGAGGCGCCCTGCGTGTAGACGTCGGCGGTGTCGATCGCCGTGATGCCGGCGTCGAGCGCCGAGTGCACGATCCGGATCGCTTCGTCGCCCGCGGTGTTGGCGCCGTCACCGAAGTTCATGGCGCCGAGAGTCAGCGGGCTGAGGGGGACGCCGGACCGGCCGAGCGAACGCAGATCGGACAGAGACATGGGACTCCTCGTGAGGGGAAAGGGAAACGCGGGTTGTGTTCGGGTTCAGAAGAGCCCGGTCGACGGGGGCTCGGCGCCGGTGAGGCGATGTTCGCCCACGACCGCGGCCTTCCAGTCGACCGGGTTGTGGTTGGCGACGGTGCGGGCGTTGCGCCAGTGCCGGTCGAGTCCGTGGACGCGCAGCGTCGCGCTGCCGGAACCCACCTCGAACAGGTGCTGGGCCGCGTCGAGGGTGGCGCGCACCGCGGCGACCTGGGCTTCGGCGACCGTGATGGTCGCCGCAACCCGCGCCTCGCGGCCACGATCCACCGCTGCGTCGAGTGCGGTCGCCGCCTCCAGGACGACGGCGCGCGCCGTCAGGGCACGGGACGAGATCTCCCCGACGGTGCGACGCACGTACGGGTCGTCGACCGCGGCGGTCGCCGTCGAGTGCTTGATCGGTCGAGCGATCTCGCGAGCGAACCGGACGGCGTCGTCGAGCACCGCCTGGGCGATGCCCGCGACCGTGGCGGCCAGGTGGAGCTGAGCCAGCGGGTTGAACGCCGGCTCGGCGTCGAGCGCGGTTCGGGTCACCTCGTCGTCGGAAACGGCCACTCGAGTGAGCCGCGTCGTTCCGCTCGCCGTGAGGCGTTGGCCGACGCCGTCGTAGTCGTCAATCATCTCGACGCCCTCGCGCGCGGTCGGCACCGAGACCGACACGATCTCGCCCTCCTCGGTCGTGGCAGACCCGCTGAACCAGTCGGCGTAGATGCCACCTGTGCTGTAGAACTTCTGGCCGTCGAGCCAGAAGCCGCCGCCTTCCCGTCGCGTCAGCGTCGTGGTCACCGCGCCGCTGGGCACGCCAACCTCATTCCGGGTTCCGGAGAAGAGGTCGCCACGGAGGACGCGTTCGCGAAGTCGCTCGAGCTCGACCGTCGAAACCGGACGGGCGAGCGCGTCGGCGGTGAGCCAGGTTGGCCGGAGAGCCTGGGCTACGTTCGAGTCGGCGCGGGCCACCTCGATGATGAACTCCACGAGGTCGCGGTAGCTGCCGCCGGCGCCGCCGTTCTCCGGGTGCACGCGGATGAGCGCGACTCCGGCCTGCGCGAGCTCGTGGATTTCCCGCGGGAACCCGATCCGCGACGCGTCCCGTTCGCGGGCGTCCTCGCGCAGGCGATCCAGGATCGGCCGGATCGCCTCGTGGATCGAGGTCAGACTCGGGGCCGGACGTGCAGTCGCGAGTCCCCGAACCGAGAACAGTGGCCTGGTGACGCCGAAGGGCTCGTCGTCGCCGTTCGTGCG
>JAODMX010000265.1 GCA_025464735.1 Frondihabitans sp.
CGCGAAGGTCACCACCACCGAGCCGCACCAGACGTCGAAGACGCGAAACCTGCGCGTCAACGACCCGCTCGAGATCGGCGGCGACCAGGTGTACCTGCTCGGAAACGGCTACGCGATGGACGTCACCGTTCGCGACGGCAAGGGCAACATCGCACTGAAAGACAGCATCCCGTTCCTTCCGCAGGACAACAACAACACCTCGCTCGGTGTCATCAAGGTGCCGGACGCACAGCCCACTCAGCTCGGCATGATCGGCTTCTTCTACCCGAGCGCCGCGAAACTCGCCTCGGGTGCACTGACGTCGAACTACCCGGACACGATCAATCCCGTGATGACGCTCGACGTCTACTCGGGCAACCTCGGGTTGGACGACGGCGTGCCGAAATCGGTGTACTCCCTCAACACCGACGGGTTGAAGCCGATCGCAGGCACGAGTTCGAAGGCGCTCGAGAAACCGATCAATCTCAAGCCCGGCCAGACGGTCACCCTGCCCAACCATCTCGGCTCCATCACCTTCAACGGTGTTAAGCGGTACGTCTCGCTCGACGTCCACCACGATCCGTCGCAGGTTTGGGTTCTGGTGTTCGCGATCCTCATCGTGCTCGGCCTTCTGACCGGCCTGTTCGTGCCTCGTAGGCGCGTCTGGGTCAAGGCGGTCCAGGGCGAAAACGGGCTCAGGCTCGAATACGCCGGGTTGGCACGCGGCGAAGACCCGACGCTCGAGCGGGCGGTCGATGATCTGGCCAAGAAACACCTGGCCTCTCTGGGCGGAGCCCAACCCGACAATCGACGTAAGGTGAACTCGTGACGTCCGTAGAACTCTCCACCCTGTGCCTCTACGCAGCGTATTCGGCCATGGCCATCTACGTGATCTCCTTCATCGCGTTCGCCCTCGACCTTGCCAAGCGATCGGGTGATGCCCAGATCGCGGCTACTGCGGCGCTGAAAGCGCAGGCGCGGGCCTCGGTGTCTGGTCAAAGTCAAGCCCAGGCGGCCGGTGGCAGAGCCGGCGGTGGCGTCGCGGTGCTCGAGCGCTCCGACCTCGGGACGGAGGCCGCCGAGCGACGCCGGTCGTCGAAGTTCGAGCGCATCGGCTTCTCGATGATGACCCTGGGCCTGGTCGTCCACATTGCCTCGGTCGTCTTCCGCGGTCTCGCCGCCGGGCGCGTGCCGTGGGCCAACATGTTCGAGTTCGGCCTGACGGGCACGGCGCTCATCGTGCTGGTCTTCCTGGTCGTCAACCTGATGGTGAACCTCCGCTACCTGGGCGCGTACGTGATGGGGCTCAACCTGGTGCTCCTCGGCGTCGCGGTCGTGAACTTCTACGTGCCGGTCAGCCCGCTCGTGCCGGCCCTCCAGTCGTACTGGCTGGTCATCCACGTCTTCGTCGCCTGCCTCGGCACCGCGTTCTTCGCGATCGCGGCGGGTCTCTCGGCGGCGCAGATCATCCAGGCGCGCCGCGAGTCGTCGAAGACGGCGGGCATCAAGCTGTTCGACACACTCCCTGAAGCCGACCGCCTTGAAGACTTGGCGTATCGCATCGCTCTCGTCGGCTTCGTCCTCTGGACCTTCACGCTCATCGCCGGGGCCATCTGGGCCGAGAAAGCCTGGGGCCGCTACTGGGGTTGGGACACCAAAGAGGTCTGGACCTTCATTATCTGGGTGATCTACGCCGGGTACATCCACGCCCGAGCGACTCGCGGCTGGCGCGCCGCTCGGTCGTCGTGGCTGTCGATCGTCGGATTCGCTGCGGTGATGTTCAAATTCAGTGTCTTGAATCTCTTCTTCAAGGGCCTCCACGCCTACTCAGGTCTCTGACCCGATCCGCTAAACCCTCGCCGTCGGCGGTCGCGGTGGTCCTAGGACCACCGCGACAGCCGGCAGCGAGGGTCTAGCGGGCGGCGAGCACGGCGTAGCAGGCGCGGAGACGCGCCAACCACCACTCGCGCCGAGCGTCAGGCGCGGCCGCGGCCCGCAGCAGGTCGACGTCGACGTCGACGCGGCGCACGTCGATTCCGCCGCCTACCGGCAGCAGTGGCTCCCGGGTCACATCGGACGTCAGCATGGCTGCCGTGCCGAGGCCGCACGCGTACGGCAAAGAAGGCACCGATGCCGCGAGGTAAGCGCCCATGCTGAGCCCGACCGACGTGTCGATCGCGCTCGACACGACCACGGGCAGCCCGGCATCCCGCACGATCCGCAGTGCGGCCGTGATCCCGCCGAGGGGCTGGGCCTTGATCACCAGGAGGTCCGCCGCCCCTGCTCGGGCGACCGCCAGTGGATCCGACGCCTTGCGCACGCTCTCGTCGGCCGCGATCGGAATGTCGAGCCGCAGGTCGGCCAGGCGCGCTCGAAGCGCCGCGAGCTCGGGCACCGTGCGGCAGGGCTGCTCCGCGTATTCGAGACGGTAGGGAGCCAGGGCGACCAGGGCATCCTGCGCGTTCTCCACCGACCAGTTCATATTGGCATCGATGCGCACGCGGCCCGAGTCGCCCACGAAGGCGCGGGCCGCTGCCACGCGAGCGATGTCGTCGTCGAGGTTGTGCCCGGGTTCGGCCACCTTGACCTTGACCGTGCGGCAGCCCCGATAGCGGCTCAGGATCTCTGGCACGAGCTCCGCAGGAACAGCCGGCAGGGTCGCGTTCACCTC
>JAODMX010000266.1 GCA_025464735.1 Frondihabitans sp.
GGCTGCCCCTCCGAGGCTGCCCCTCCGAGGCTGCCCCTCCGAGGGCGGCATCTCCGGGGCGACCTCCCCCGGGGTGAATTGTCATGGACTTCCGAATTCGGTCGCTTGACTTCGAAGTCAAGTGACCGAAACGGAAAGCCTGCCAGGAAATCCCGCGGCCGAGTTCCCCCTGTACCGGAGCCGCAGGTACACGGCGGACCACTGAGAGTACGGTCCTAGTCAACGAAGAGGAGGCACCATGTCGACCGCGTGGAAGATCACCGGCGCCATTGTCGCGGGGCTTGCGACAGCCATCGGAGCTGGGCTCTCCGCCATAAACGTCGCAGCCGGCGGCAAGCCGTCCCCTCCGCCCGAGCGCATTCCCCCCAAGCCGAATCACCACCGCCCCTGAGGCTCGTTGCGTCCTTCGGAGCGAGAACCGCACTCGTTCCGCCAGGATGGACGTATGACTTCTGACGAGCTCCCCACGTTCACCCCCGACGAGATCGAGAGCGACCTCGCTGCGCTCGCGTTCGACAGCTTCGATCAGGAGGCGGCCTACGCCCTTGGCACCCTCGCGGCCGAACTCGTTCGCGAACGCGAGCTGACATTGAGCGTGCAGATCGTGATCGGCGACCACATCGTCTACAAGGCGGCGCTCGGCGGCGTTCCGGAGGGTACGACCGAATGGCTGCGCCGCAAGTCGAACGTCGCCAAAGCCGAGGGCGTCCCGTCGCTGCTGGTGCGACTCCGCGAGGAGAGCGGGGACACGCGCTTCAGCGACAAGGGTCTCGACGAGGCCGACCACGCGGTCTCCGGCGGCTCGTTCCCGATCGTGGTCGACGGCGACGTCGTCGGCACGCTCACCCTCTCAGGCGAGCCCGACGTTGTCGACCACAGCATCGCGGTCGCGGCGCTGCGCAGCTACCTCGCAAACTAGGGCAGCGCCGCCGGTCGGGCGACTAGGGCCGGACACCCGCCACAGCGACCGCCTCGATCGCAGCGACCCGGGTCTGGATCTCCCGGATCCGGGCCACGTCGAACTTCGCGGACCGATCGAACCCGTAGACACCGTTCTGCTCCTGGAACACGTCGGTCAACTGCGTGTAGCAGTACCCGAACATGTGCTCGTTGCCGAGCAACGCCGTGACCAGTCCCTCGAAGCGAACGTAGAACGCGTCGAGCGACCTCACCCGCTCGCCGTACCCCCACGACGTCGTGCCGCTCTGCGACGGGGCATCGGGCGAGGCGTTCCACCAGATACCGCCGAACTCGCTGCAGAAGTACGGCTGCCCGGCGTAGGCGACCGACCACGGCACAGCACCCTCGACCTGGACGTCGCCGTCGTCCTCGGTGTTGATGTACGCGGTGAGCGCCTCAGGATCCAGGAGGTCCATGGTGGCCTTGAATCGTGCCGGATCCTGGTCGTAGTTGTGGGAGTCGTAGACATCGGTCTCGGGCACGCGGTGCGAGTAGCCCGAGGTGTCGAGCACCGGGCGGGTGGTGTCCATGGCCTTCGTCGCGAGGAACATGCCGTGGGTCACGTCGTCGAGCACGCTGATGCGGTCGGAGATGTGCTGCCGGGTCTCGTTCAGCGGGCACCAGCCGATGATCGCCGGGTGCGAGTAGTCGCGTTCCAGCGCCTCAAGCCACTCGGTGATGTAGCTGGCATTCGGCTGCTGCCGGTCGTGTGACGGGCCGTCGGTCTTGCAGCCCCAATCGCCGAACTCGCCCCAGACGAGGTAGCCGAGACGGTCTGCGTGGTACAGGAAACGCTCCTCGAAGACTTTCTGGTGCAGACGCGCCCCGTTGAAGCCCGCGGCCATCGACAGTTCGATGTCGCGGACGAGCGCCTCATCGGACGGCGCTGTCAGAAGACCGTCGACGTAGAGGCCCTGGTCGAGCACGAGACGCTGAAAGACCGTCTCGCCGTTGATCAGGATTGCGCGGCCGTCGATCGAGACGCTGCGGAGGCCGGCGTAGCTGCCGATCTCGTCGACGACGGTTCCGTCTTCCTCGACGAGGGCGACGCGCAACGTGTAGAGGAACGGGTCGCCGATCGACCAGATCCGAACGCGATCACGTGGCACCGAGAGGGTGGCTCGAGGCGTCAGGGTCAGGTCGGCGCGGGCCTCCTGCGAGACGATCTCGCCTTGCTCGTCGCTGAGCGTAACCACGAGGCGGCCGTCGCGAAGTCCCGTCGAAAGCGGTGCCTCGACCGTGAACGACGAGGATCCGAGATCGGGAGTGATCCGCGGACGCCCCAGAGCCACCTGCGGCACCGGCTCGAGCCAGACCGTCTGCCAGATGCCGGTCGTGCGGGTGTAGTCGGCGTCGTGGTTGGCGTAGAGCGTCGACTGCTTGCCGCGTGCCTGCGGAGCGGTCTTCTCGTCGCGTGCCCGAACGACGATGACAGCCTCGTCTCCGGCGGAGACAAAGCGCGAGATGTCGAACGTGAAGCTCGTGAAGCCACCCCGGTGACGTCCCGCCTCGTGTCCGTTCACCCAGACGGTCGTGTCGTGGTCGACCGCGCCGAAGTGGACCAGGATCCGGTCGCCGGCCCAGTCCAGAGGGATCGTCACGCTGCGGCGGTACCAGACTGCCTCATGGAAGTCGACGTCGCCGATGCCGGACAACTCCGACTCGGGTGCGAACGGAACGGTGATTTCACAGACGAGGTCGCGGTCTCGGAGGCCGCGCTCGAGGCCGGAATCCGCCGCATCGAACTCGAACTGCCACTGTCCGTAGAGATTCAGCCAGCGTTAGCGTGTGAACTGAGGTCGCGGGTATTCGGGGCGTGGCGTGGTGGTCATGAGCTCTCGTCCTTGAGGTCGTGCGGTTGGTTCGTCCTACGCTACAACGTTGTAACGACTCGCGCGACCGCTAGACCCTTGCCGTCGGCTGTCGCGGTGGTCCTAGGTCGAGTGCGTCGGCCGCCGCCGAGGGTTTAGCGGCCGGCGACTAGGCCGCGGGAACGTACAGCGTGATCGTGTCGAGGACGAGAGCCGGGCGGTCAGCCCCCTCGATCTCGACCGTGACGCGATAGGAGAGACGGATGCCGCTTCCTCCTTGATCGACGCCCGTGATCTCGCCGACCGCGCGCACGCGGCTGCCCACGAGCACGGGCTGCACGAAGCGCAGCCGGTCGGCGCCGTAGTTGATGGCTGCCGTGATCCCCTGGACGTCGATCAGCTCGGCTGTCATCAGGGGCAGCAACGACAGCGTCAGGTAGCCGTGCGCGATGGTCGCGCCGAAGGGGCCTGCGGCGGCGCGAGCAGGATCCGTATGGATCCACTGCTGATCGCCCGTCGCGTCAGCGAACGCCTGGATCCTGGCCTGGTCGATCGTCAGCCACGACGACGGACCGAGCGCGGTGCCGACGGCGTCTGCCAGAGCGCCGGGTGTGGCGAAAGCGACGGCAGTCATCCGAGCGGCCCGCCCGCGACATACAGGGTCTGGCCGGACACGAAGCCTGCCTCCTCCGAGCAGTAGAACGAAGCGACGGCAGCGACATCAGCGGGCTGGCCGACGCGGCGCACCGGAATCTGCTTGGCGGCCTCGTCGAGAAAGGTCTCGAACGGCATCTTGAGCCGCGCTGCAGTCGCCTCGGTCATCGCGGTCTGGATCAGTCCGGGTGCGATCGCGTTCACAGTGATGCCGAACGGGCCGAGCTCGCTGGCCAGGGTCTTCGTGAAGCCCTGCATCCCGGCCTTCGCTGCCGAATAGTTGGCCTGCCCGCGGTTGCCGAGGGCGGACGATGACGACAGGTTGACGATGCGGCCCCACATCGCCGCGGTCTGGTGTTTCTGCACCTCGCGACTCATCAGGAAGGCGCCGCGCAGGTGCACGCCAAGCACTAGATCCCAGTCGTCGACGCTCATTTTGAAGAGGAGATTGTCGCGAAGGATCCCGGCGTTGTTGACGAGCACGGTCGGCGCACCGAGCTGCTCCGTCACGGTCGCGACCGCGGCCACGACGCTGTCCTCGCTCGCGACGTCGACGCTGACGCCGATCGCGCGCCCCCCGGTGTCGGCGATCGCCGCGGCCGTCGCGGTCGCGTCACTCTCGTTCAGGTCGAGTAGGGCGACGGCCATGCCGTCCGCCGCCAACCGGGCACCGATCGCGGCCCCGATACCGCGTCCACCGCCGGTGACGATTGCTACTTTGCTGGTGGCCATGTGCTGGTTCCTTCGTTCGGAGTGTGGGCGCGGGGGTTTCCGGCTCCGGCGGCAGTCCGCGGACTGGCGTCAGCGCCGCAAAGCCCCGTCAACCGCGAAATAGTCACGACAGCCGCTCGACGATCATGGCCATCCCCTGGCCCCCTCCGACGCACATCGTCTCGAGCCCGAACTGCTTGTCGGTCGAGCGCAGGCCGTTGAGGAGAGTGCCCGTGATCCGGGCGCCGGTCATGCCGAACGGGTGTCCGACGGCGATCGCGCCGCCGTGCACGTTGAGCTTGTCGTAGCCCACGCCGAGCTCGCGGGCGGAGGGGATCACCTGGGCGGCGAAGGCCTCGTTGATCTCGACGAGGTCGATGTCGTCGATGGTGAGACCCGCGCGCGACAGCGCCTGGCGCGACGCCTCGACCGGGCCGAGACCCATGATCTCGGGCGAGAGCCCGGTGACCCCGGTCGACACGATGCGCGCGAGCGGGGTGAGGCCCAGCTCGGCGGCGCGCGTATCGCTCATGATCACGACGGCTGCTGCGCCGTCGTTGAGCGGGCAGGCGTTGCCGGCGGTGACGGTGCCGTCGGAGCGGAAGACCGGCTGGAGTCCGGCCAGGGTCTCGACGGTGGTGCCGGCGCGCGGCCCGTCGTCTTTCGAGACGACGGTGCCGTCGGGAAGGGTGACCGGCGTGATCTCGCGTGCCCAGAATCCTTCGCTGATTGCGCGCTCAGCCCGGTTCTGGCTGAGCGCGGCGAACTCGTCCTGGTCTGCTCGAGTCACACCCATCAGGCCCGCCACGTTCTCGGCGGTCTCGCCCATCGCGATGTACGGGTCGGGCAGGAGGCCGGAGTCACGGGGATCCTTCCAGACGTCCGCGCCGCCCTCGTGGCGCTTGGCCGAACCGGCCATGGCCTCGGCGAAGAGCGGGTTCTCGAGGTGCTCGCCCGGAATGTAGTCGGACGAGCCACGAACCGAATGCGACACCGACTCGACGCCGGCCGAGAGGAAGACGTCACCCTCGCCTGCCTTGATGGCGTGGAACGCCATGCGCGTGGTCTGCAGACTCGACGAGCAGTACCGGTTGACGGTGGTGCCCGGCAGAAAGTCGTAGCCGAGTTGAACGGCCACGATGCGCGCGATGTTCATACCCTGCTCGCCGCCGGGCATGCCGCAGCCCATCATGAGGTCGGAGATCGCGTGAGGATCCAGCTCCGGCACCTTGTCGAGGACGTCGCGCACGACGAAGGCGGCTAGATCGTCGGGCCGGACATCGCGCAGAGAGCCCTTGAACGCACGGCCGATGGGCGACCGCGAGGTCGCCACGATGACTGCCTCGGTCATGAGACGAACGCACTCTTTCCGGTGATGGCACGACCGACGATGAGCGAGTTCATCTCACGCGTGCCTTCGAAGGAGTAGAGCGCTTCGGCGTCGGCGAAGCGGCGGGCGACTCCGTAATCGAGGACGATGCCGTTGCCGCCCATGACCTCGCGGCACCAGGCCACCGTCTCGCGCATCCGGCTCGTCGCGAACGACTTCGCCAGCGCCGAGTGGGCGTCAGTCTGGCGGCCCTCGTCGAGCAGCTGCGAGACCTGCATGCAGAGCGCGATCGACGCGGTGATGTTGCCGAGACAGCGCGAGAGCAGGTCTTGCACGAGCTGGAACGACGAGAGCGTTTTGCCGAACTGCTCGCGCTCGAGGACGTACTTGACGGCCGCCTCGTAGGCGCCGATCGAGTTGCCGACCGCCTGCCAGGCGACGTCGGCACGAGTCAAGCGGAGCACCTGCGCCGTGCCCTTGAACGAGTCGATCTTCTGCAGCCGACGCTCCTCGGGAACCTCGACGTCGGTGAGCACGATGTCAGCGTTCTGCACGGAGCGGAGTGACTGCTTGTTCTCGATCTTCGTGGCGACGAATCCCGGGGTGTCGCTCGTGACGAGGAAGCCCTTGACCTGGCCGTCCGCGGTGTCACGGGCCCAGATGACGATGACGTCGGCGAAGGTGGCGTTGCCGATCCAGCGCTTCTGCCCGTTCAGGATCCAGGAGTCGCCGTTGCGCGTGGCGGTGGTGCGGAGGCCACCGGCCGAGTCGGATCCGGAGAGCGGCTCGGTAAGCCCGAAGGCGCCGACGATCTCGCCGGTCGCGAGCTTCGGCAACCACTCTGCCCGCTGCTCGGGGCTGCCCCCGACGCCGATCGAGCCCATGGCGAGACCCGAGGTGACCCCGATGAACGTGCTGACGCCGGCATCGGCGCGGCCCGACTCGAGGGCGGCCCAGCCGCGGTACTTCGCGCTGTTCTCGAACTGACGGGACTCCTCCCACGCAGCCCCGTAGGCGCCGAGAGCGGCGAGCGGCTTGATCACCTGCATCGGGAACTCGGCGCGCGCCCAGTACTCGTCGGCGATGGGCTGGACCTCGCGGTCGAAGTAATCGCGGAGCTCGAGGATCGATTGGTTCTCTCGATCGGTGAGCGCTTCTTGCAGGAAGTAGAAGTCGGCGGAGAGGTGCTGCTCGAGGGGTGAAGTAGGCACTGTCTTCGTTCCGGGCACTGTGACGGTCATTGTGTGAGCTCCATTGATCGACGGATGACAACCGATGCCTCCATCATGCATCGTTTCCCAGAATGTTGCACCTGAGGGCTGCATCGTTTTCGAAAATGTTGCAAACTCTCGGTTTCACGACCTAGAGTGCTGCCATGTCGATGCAGACCGTGCCCCTCGCGTGGGCCGCCAGCGCTACGGAGCAGGTGCCCTCCGAGCTGGCGCGACGTCTCGCAGCCGGCAGCCACACCGACACCGTCAGAGCTTTCGTCCTCGCACGCCGCACCTTCCTCGCCGGCGAACGCGTCGACATGAACGTGCTCGCGGCAAGCCTCGGCGTTGACCGCACCTCGCTCTTCCGTTGGCTCGGCAATCGCGACGCCCTGCTGAGCGAGGTGCTCTGGTCTCTCGCCGAACCGACCCTGACGCGTCATGAGCGCGCTACCGAAGGCCTTACGGGAGCAACCCGCGTCACAAAGGTGCTGGGCGACTTCGTGACCGACCTCATCGAAGCGCCCTACTTCCAGGGCTTCCTCAAGAAAGAACCGGCACGAGCGCTGCGCGTCTTGACCACGAAGGAAAGTCAGGTGCAGCAGCGTTATCTCAGGGCGGTCGAGTCGATGCTCCAGCGCGAGACCGACGCGGGGCGAATGCACTTCGCCCTGACCGTTCACGACCTCGCCTACCTCCTCGTCCGCATCTCCGAGTCTTTCACCTACGCCGACCTGATCACCGGCGAGAGACCGAGCGCCGAGCGCGCCCGGGCCGCTTTCGAATACGTTCTGAGGGAGCCATGATTCGCGACACCGAGCCCTTCCGACGCAGTGTCTCCACGCGCTGGTCCGACAACGACATGTACGGGCACCTCAACAACAACGTCTATTACTCGGCCATGGACACCGTGATCAACACGTGGCTGATCGACGAGGCCGGACTCGACCCGCTTGGCGGCCCGGCGCTCGGCGTCTGCGTCTCGTCCGGGCTGCACTTCAAGCAGTCGGCGAGCTTCCCCGAGGAGATCGCGGTCGAACTGGCGGTGGGCAGGATCGGCACGTCCAGTGTCACCTGGACCCCCAGGATCCTGCGGGTCGTCGACAACGCCGAGCTCGCCACCGGCGAGTTCGTGACCGTGTTCATCGACCGCTCGGGTCGTCGGCCCGTCGCCATCCCCACCGGCATCCGCATCGCCATTGAAAGCGCATTCGCGGTCCCCCAGATCTGATCTCCTCCCGCACCACCCAGACTCGTCAGCGTTGATGAAAGGAACGAACAATGACGTTCACCACCCAAGAGCTCCTCGACGGCCCCGGCCTCGGCACCCTCTCGATCGCCGCGATCCTGAGTGAGAGCGCGACCCGCCACCACGACCGCCCGGCCCTGCACTTCGCCGGCACGACCACCACCTACGGTGAGCTCTGGGACCAGACCCGCGCCTACGCCGGAGCGCTGCGTGCCCGCGGCATCGGCCCCGGTGACCGCGTGGCGATCATCGTCCCGAACGTGCCCGACTTCTGCCGTGCGTACTACGCTGTGCTGGCGCTGGGTGCCATCGTCGTGCCGATCCATCTCCTGTTCAAGGCGGAGGAAATCGAATACGTGCTGCGCGACTCGGGCGCGAAGCTGGCCATCGTGGCCGCGCCGCAATTGAGCCAGGCGTTGCCGGCCGCCGCTGCCGCGGGTGTGCCGGTGCTGTCCGTCCTGCTCCCCCTCGACGCGCCGACGCCGGTTCCGATCGACCGTCTCGAGGTCGAGGCCGCACGCGCCACCTCGATCGAGCGCTATGAGTCGGTCAACCCGCTGGCCGCGGGGACGATCCTCTACACCTCGGGCACGACCGGCCACCCCAAGGGTGCCGTCGGATCGCACCTCGCGATGGTCGAGCAGGTGAGCGCCGAATTGCTCGACTGCACCGACATGAGCTCTTCCGACATCGTGTTCGGCGGCCTGCCGTTCTTCCACGCCTTCGGGCAGACCTCGGTGATGAACACGGCGTTCCGTCGTGGCGCCTCGATCGTCCTCCTGCCGAAGTTCGATCCGACGCAGGCGCTCGAGCTGATGGTTGCCTCCAGGGCGACGATCTTCGCGGCCGTGCCGACCATGTTCATCGGGCTGCTCGCCGCGGCCTCCGCCTCCGATGCTCGTCCGCCGCTCCGCTACTGCGTCTCCGGCGGCTCCGCGCTGCCGGTCGCCGTGCTCGAGCGCTTCCAGGAGACCTTCGGCGCCGTCGTCCAGGAGGGCTACGGCCTCACCGAAACGTCACCTGTGGCGACCGTCAACGAGCTTGCCCACCCGCGCCCAGGCACGATCGGCAAACCGATCTGGGGTGTCGACGTCGAGATTGCCGCGCAAGACATCGACGACCACGTCGAGTTCCTGCCGCACGGTGAGTTGGGCGAGATCGTTATCCGCGGCCATAACCTGATGAAGGGCTACCTCGGCAAGCCCGAGGCGACCGAGGCGGCGATGATCGACGGCTGGTTCCACACCGGCGACCTCGGCTTCAAGGAGGACGACGACGTCGTCACGATCGTCGACCGCAAGAAGGACATGATCGTCCGCAACGGCTACAACGTCTACCCGAGCGAGGTGGAAGACGTCATCATGCGGCACCCGTCCGTGGCCAACGCGGCCGTCTTCGGGGTGCCCGACAGCGTGCACGGCCAGGAGGTCCACGCTGCCGTGATCGCGCGTCCGGGGACGACCGTGGACTGCCCCGAAATCGTGGCGTTCGTCAAGGAGCACCTCGCCGCCTACAAGTTCCCGCGCGTCGTGCACGTCGTCGAGGCGTTCCCGATCGGAGCCAGTGGCAAGGTCCTCAAGCGCGAGCTCGTCGCCGAGTTCTCGGAGCCCGCCAGCGTGGAGCCCGCTCTGCTCTGCTCTGCTCTGCTCTGCTCTGCTCTGCTCTGCTCTGCTCTGCTCTGCTCTGCTCTGCTCTGCTCCGCGCCC
>JAODMX010000268.1 GCA_025464735.1 Frondihabitans sp.
TGGCGCGGAGATGCCGCTCGATCGCCGCGAACGCGTCATCGGGATCCTGGCCGGGCGCGATCCGGGAGCTGACCCGCACCGAGACCTCGGGCAGGAGGGTGTTGGAAGCGTTCGCCACGCTGGGGAAGTCGATTCCGGTGATCGTGATCGTGGGCTGCGACCAGAGGCGGCTGAGCAGGTGCCCCGTGCCGATGGTCGAGACGCCCTCGAGCAGCCCGGTCTCTTCGCGCAGCTGCGACTCCGGGTAGTCAGGGTAGTCGGCGTCCCGGCTCGTGAGCCCCTCGACCGCCACGCTGCCGTTGTCGTCGTGGAGCGTCGCGAGGAGCTTGGCCAGGACGAGCATCGCGTCGGGCACGGCGCCACCGAACATTCCGGAGTGCGAGGCGTGCTCGAGAGTATTGACAGTGAGTTTGAGGGTCACGTTGCCGCGCAGGGCAACCGTGAGCGCAGGCACCGTCGTGCTCCAGTTGTCGGCGTCGGCGACGACAATGATGTCCGCCGCGAGATCGTCATGGTGCTGCACGAGGAAGTTGCCGAACGAGCGCGAGCCGAACTCCTCCTCGCCCTCGATGAAGAGGACGATACCGACCTGGAGGTCGTCACCGAGCACCTCCTTGACCGCGCGGAGAGCGGCGACGTGGGTCATCACGCCGGCCTTGTCGTCAGACGCGCCGCGACCGTAGAGCCGGTCGCCCCGCACGGTGGGCTCGAACGGCGGAGTCTCCCAGAGCTCATCGGCGCCGGGCGGCTGAACGTCGTGGTGGGCGTACAAGAGGACCGTGGGCCGACCGTTCTTCGCAGCGCGTCGTGCAAGGACGGCGGGCTGGCCGAGAGGGCCGTCTGTCGCCGGATAGCCGATCGCAGCACGGCTCGTGCGCACGCTGTCGAACAGCCCCGTGCTGTCGACGAGCGCCGCGACGGTGTCGGCGCTCGACTGGACATGGGCCGGATCGAAGGCCTCCCAGGAGACGGACGGGATGCGAATCAGGTTCGACAGGTCGGCGATCGCAACAGGAAGCCCGCCCTGCACCGCCTCCCGAAGCCTGGCTGCGAGTTCGGGGTCGGTCGGCTCCACGGGGTGCTCATTCTCGGTCATGACAGGTAATCTTAGATTCTTCAACGAACTGCAAGGATCCCCCGTGGCCAAGGCACCCATCA
Source organism: Frondihabitans sp. (assembly GCA_025464735.1). The sequence goes on from JAODMX010000268.1 coordinate 1,159, forward strand.
TCTCCCCCGACAACTCCGCGACGGGCGACGACGCATCGACGCAAGGCAAGGGACGTCCCACCCCTACCCGTCGCGAACGAGAGAAGGCCAACCAGCGCCCCCTCGTTGCGAAGGGCAAGGAGGCCCAAAAAGCGCAGCGCGACCGCGTCGCCGACCAGCGCAACCGCGCCCGGATCGGTCTCGCGAACGGTGAGGAGAAGTTCCTCCCCGAACGCGACAAGGGCCCCCAGCGTCGTTTCGTCCGCGACTACGTCGATGCCCGCTGGAACGTCGGCGAGCTCATGATCCCGATCATGGTCGTCATCCTCATCTCCTCGGCAGTTCCGGCGCTGTCCGGACTCGCGCTCTATGTCATCTGGATCTACGTACTCCTGGTTGTCATCGACGCCTTCCTGCTCGGGCGTCGGCTCAAAGCGAAGCTCGCCGAGCGCTACGGCGCAGACAAGCTTGAGAGCCGGATCCCCTGGTATGCGGCGATGCGGTCGTTGCAGCTCAAGCCGATGCGGCTTCCGAAGCCCCAGGTCAAGCGCGGCAACTTCCCGACACTGTAGGCAGCTGGACTTTTCACAAAGGCGTCGCGCACCACGCGCGGCGCCTTTGTGTCGCCCCTAGGCGCGAAGAGCGAGCAGACCGCGGTTGATCTGCCGCGCCCAGAGCGGGCCGAGGTAGAGGAACCCCGTGTAGCCCTGCACGAGCGTCGCGCCAGCGTCTAAACGCTCCTGCACGTCGGCGGCGGTGAACACGCCGCCCACCGAAATCACGCAGAGGTCTTGCGGAACGACGTCGCGGATGATCCGCAGCACCGCCAGCGAGCGGGCCGCCACGGGAGCGCCGGAAAGCCCGCCTGCCCCGGCGGCCTCCACCAGGGATTTTTTGCTCACGAGGTCGGCGCGAGACAGTGTGGTGTTCGTGGCGATGATGCCGCCTAGGTCGAGGTCGACCACCAACTGCGAGACTGCGCGGACCGCTTCGTCGTCAAGGTCGGGCGCGATCTTGACGAGCACCGGTGTTCTCCCCGCAGCGTCGCGAACGGCACTGAGAAGCGGCCGGAGCTTGTCGATCTCCTGCAGGCCGCGAAGCCCGGGCGTGTTGGGCGACGAGACGTTGACCGCGAGATAGTCGGCCAGAGGCGCCAGGAGCCTAGTGGACACCAGGTAGTCGTCGATCGCATCGTCGACCTCGACAACCCGGCTCTTGCCGATATTCACGCCGATGACCGGGCGGTGACGTTGATGGCGGGCCCGGCCGACGACTCCGGCGGCCTTGACCGCTCCCCCATTGTTGAAGCCCATTCGATTGATGACCGCGAGGTCGTCCACGAGACGAAACAGGCGAGGGCGATCGTTGCCGGGCTGCGGTTTGGCCGTGATGGTCCCGACCTCGACGTGACCGAAGCCGAGAGCTCCGAGGCCCGCAATGCCCGTGGCGTCTTTGTCGAAGCCGGCCGCCACGCCGAAGGGCGAGGGGAAGGTGAGGCCGAGGGCCGTCACTCGGAGCGAGCGGTGGGGGTGCGTGTAGCGGCGAACCAGCGTGCGAAGACCAGCGATCCGCGGCACGGCGCGGATGAAGCGGAAGGCAAAGTGGTGGGCGTTCTCAGGATCCATCCGCACGAAAACCGTGCGAAAGACGAAGGCGTAGAAGCCCTTCTGTGCCTCCGTGGTTCCGCTCGTCATTCGTCGCCGGGGGTCGAGACTGCGGACGTCTGACGGCCGGCGTGCTCCTGACGCAGGATCCGGATCGACTCCTCGAAGTCGTCGAGCGACTCGAAGGCCTGATACACGCTTGCGAAGCGGAGGTAGGCGACCTCGTCGAGCTCACGCAACGGTGGCAGGATCGCGAGCCCCACCTCGTTGGCATCGATCTGCGATGCCCCGCTGGAGCGCACTGCCTCTTCGACCTTCTGCGCGAGGACTGCCAGATCACCGTCGGTCACCGGGCGGCCCTGACAGGCCTTGCGAACTCCCGAGATGATCTTCTCGCGGCTGAACGGCTCGAGCACTCCGTTGCGCTTGATGACCGCGAGGCTCGCTGTCTCGGTGGTCGAGAATCGTCTCCCGCAGTTCGGACACTGGCGGCGGCGGCGGATCGAGGTGCCGTCGTCGCTGGTTCGGGAATCGACAACTCGGGAGTCGGGGTGACGACAGAAGGGGCAGAACATGGTGGCCTCAGAATACTGTGCCCGGCGGCACGATCAGGGACGGACGAAGCGCGCGGTCACGGCTTCACCGTGAGCGGGGAGGAGCTCGGCGTTCGACAGCGCGACGAGGCGCTCCGCGACGGCCTCGAGGGAATCGGCACCGTAGGTGACGATCTGCTGAGGGCGGAGGAACGTGAAGGCGCCGAGCCCTGAGGAGAAGCGCGCTTGACCCCCCGTGGGCAGGATGTGGTTGGAGCCGGCAAGGTAGTCTCCGAGGCTGACGGGCGTATGCGGCCCAACGAAGATGGCGCCTGCGCTCTCGATCAGGGCGAGAACCCGCTGGTTGTCAGCCGTCTGGATCTCGAGATGCTCCGGTCCGTAGGCGTTGCTGAACGCGGCGGCAACAGCGAGATCGTCGACGAGCACGATCGCCGACTGCTGACCGTCGAGAGCAGTCTGCACGCGAGCGGAGCTGAGCGTGCGCGGCGCCAGTCGGGCGAGCTCGATTGTGACGCGCTCCGCGAACGCTGTGTCGTCGGTGACGAGCACCGCCGAGGCCGATTCATCGTGCTCCGCCTGGCTGATCAGATCGACAGCAACGAGGACCGGGTTTGCCGAGGAATCGGCGATCACAAGGATCTCTGTGGCTCCCGCTTCGGCATCGATGCCCACGCGCCCGCGAACGAGGCGCTTGGCGGCCGCGACGAAGTTGTTCCCAGGCCCCGTGATGACCTGCACCGGTTCAATGCCGGCGTCTCGCACGCCATAGGCCAGTGCACCGATGGCACCTGCGCCACCCATCGCGTAGACCTCGTCGACGCCGAGGAGGCCTGCTGCTCCGAGGATGACGGGGTGGACGCCGCCGCCGAACGCACTCTGCGGGGGCGAGGCAAGTGCGACCGACGAGACGCCCGCCACCTGAGCCGGCACGACGTTCATCACCACGCTCGACGGGTAGACGGCTTTGCCGCCTGGCACGTAGACGCCGGCGCGGGCAACGGGCTGCCACCGCTGCTCGATCGTGGCTCCGGGCGCAGGATGCGTGACCCGTGACTCAGGGACCTGCGCCTTGCTCGACTCGGTGACGCGTGCGATCGACTCGGTCAGGGCCGCCCTCACGAGCGGGTCGAGCGCCTCCACGGCGCGCGCGATGTCGTCAGCCGGCACCCGGAGCGCCTGCGGCCTCACCTGGTCGAAGCGCTCGGCCTGGTCGAGCAGGGCATTCTCGCCATGCTGCCGGACGTCGGCGATCAGCTGTTCGGCAGCGCCGGTGGCGGCGCTCACGTCGACGGCAGCGCGCGGGATGACAGCGAGGAACTCAGCGCTCGTGAGCGCCCGTCCGCGGAGATCGATGGTCTGAATCATGGCCGCTCCAGCCTATCGGGCTGCGCTGTGCTGGCTTGCGGCGACTGCGCGCGGCGAGGCCGCATCCCGTTCCGCGCGAGCACCCCGGCGCAGCGGGGTTCCTCGCGCGCTCGGGGGTGCAAGCGGCGGCAACCGGCGACGCACCCCCGTCCGGACCGAGCAGGCCGCGCTCGACCCGTGGTTTCAGTCCGGAAGGAGGTGCCTCGCGCCACTCACACCCCGTTCCGCGCGAAGCACCCCGGCGCACTCGGGGATGCAAGCGGCGGCAGCGTCGCCGGCACGGTCAGGTCAGGCAGCTCGGACCGAGGAGGCTCTTGAGCTCACCGTAGAGGTCGGCGGTGATGTCGACCGACATCGGGATCTCGAAGGTGCGAGCGTTGTCGCCCTTGAGGAGCCGCAGACGCACCTCGGTTGCTCCAGCGTGGCGACCGAGGACGGCCCCGAGTTCGGTGACAACGTCGGTCGTGGCTCTGAACTCGGGCATGCTCAGCACCAGTGGGCCGTTGCTCGACGCGACGCCGAGGTCGGGAAGGAACATACTGACCGCGTGGAGGTTCATGCCGTCGTCGCGGACGCTCACGCGCCCCTTCAGCACGATGATCGAGTCGCCGACGAGGGCCGGGCCGAACTCCTGGTAGGTCTTGCCGAGGAACATGGCGCTGATCTCGCCGGAGAAGTCTTCGACCGTGATGATGCCGTAGGGATTGCCCGAGTTGCGCGCAACCCGGTGCTGGACGCTCGTGACCAGCCCCGCGACCGTGACGGTCTCGCCGTCGATTGAGTCATCGCTCGACGTGACGTGAGTGATCGTGGTCGAGGCGTGTTTGGCGAGTTGCAGCTCGAGGCCGGCAAGGGGGTGATCGGAGACGTAGAGGCCGAGCATGTCGCGCTCGAACGCGAGCTTGTCGCGCTTCGACCACTCTGGACGCTCGGGCACCTGCTGGACCTGCGCTGGTTCGTCCCACAGGGAGTCGAAGTCGAAACCGACCTGCCCGTTGGCCTCCGCCCGCTTCTCACTCACTGCGGCCTCGACGGCGCCCTCGTGGATCTCGACGAGCGAGCGCCGCGTATTGCCCAGCGAGTCGAAAGCGCCCGCCTTGACGAGTGACTCGACCGTGCGCTTGTTGGCGACGGGGATCGGAACCTTGCGCAGGAAGTCGTGGAACGAGGTGAACGCTCCCTTGGATTCGCGAGCCGCGATGATGTGATCGACGACGTTGAAGCCGACGTTGCGGACTGCGCCCATGCCGAAGCGGATGTCTTCGCCGACGGCCGCGAAGAACCCGATCGACTCGTTGACGTCGGGCGGGAGCACCTGGATGCCCATGCGTCGGCACTCGTTGAGGTAGAGGCCGAGCTTGTCGCGGGAATCGCCGACACTCGTCAGGAGTGCCGCCATGTACTCGGCCGGATAGTGCGCTTTGAGATACGCGGTCCAGTACGAAACGACACCATACGCGGCCGAGTGCGCCTTGTTGAAGGCGTAGTCGGAGAAGGGCAACAGGATGTCCCAGATCTTCTGCACGGCGTCGGCCGAGTAGCCGTTGTCGAACATGCCCTGTTGGAAGCCGGCGAACTGTTTGTCGAGCTCGGACTTCTTCTTCTTGCCCATGGCTCGACGCAGAATATCGGCCTGCCCCAGGGAGAAGCCGGCGAGCTTCTGGGCGACGCTCATGACCTGCTCTTGATAGATGATGAGGCCGTAGGTGCCGCCGAGCACCTCGCGGAGCGGCTCTTCGAGCTCCGCGTGGATACCGGTGATCTCCTGTTGCCCATTCTTTCGGAGCGCGTAGTTGGTGTGCGAGTTGGCACCCATGGGCCCAGGACGGTACAGGGCGATGACCGCGGAGATGTCTTCGAAGTTGTCGGGCTTCATCAGCCGCAGCAACCCTCGCATCGGCCCACCATCGAGTTGGAAGACCCCGAGCGTGTCTCCCGAGGCCAGGAGGTCGTAAGCACCCTTGTCGTCGAGCTCGAGCTCTTC
>JAODMX010000280.1 GCA_025464735.1 Frondihabitans sp.
ACACCGACGCCTACGACCCCGCGACGCACGTCATCGTGTCGAACGCCTCCTGCACGACCAATGCTCTCGCGCCGCTCGCCTCCGTCCTCGACCAGCTCGCCGGAATCGAGCACGGATTCATGACCACGGTGCACGCCTACACGCAGGAGCAGAACCTTCAGGACGGCCCGCACCGCGACCTGCGCCGCGCCCGTGCCGCCGGCGTGAACATCGTGCCCACGACGACCGGGGCTGCGAAGGCCATCGGGCTCGTGCTGCCGAACCTCGAGGGCAAACTCTCGGGCGACTCCATCCGCGTGCCCGTGCCGGTCGGGTCGATCGTCGAGCTCAACACGACGGTCGCGCGCGACGTGACCCGCGACGAAGTGCTGGCGGCGTACCGGGCTGCCGCCGAGGGCGACCTCCGCGGGATCCTGGACTACGCTGACGAGCCCCTCGTCTCGAGCGACATCACGGGGCAGACCTTCTCCGCCATCTTCGACGCCGCGCTCACCCGCGTCGACGGGAAGCACATCAAGGTCGTCGCCTGGTACGACAACGAGTGGGGCTTCTCCAACCGCGTCGTCGACACGCTGGAGCTCCTCGCGCGCGGCTGAGCCGCGGCTGCCGACGCCGCGGAGGAGCAGGATGGGCGCGTGAAACTCGTTCTCGATCTGCACGACATCTACAACCGAAGCGGTGACATCGACCGGGCCCTCCGCGACATCATCGACGAAGCGGTCGAGAAGCACGCCCCGCTCGTCGAGATCATCCCGGGCAAGGGCAGCGGCGCCCTCAAGAAGCGCGTGCTGAGGTTCCTCGATCAGCCCGAGGTCAAGAGCCGGTACCACCGCGTCGAGAAGGACTCGAAGAACTTCGGACGCATCTTCGTCCACTTCCGCTGGAAGTAGGCGTCGCCGGCTCAGACCGCGGCAGCCAGCTGATCGCTCAGACGACCGTCGACCAGGTGAACGACGGCGTGCATTCGGGGCAGGTGCACGAGATCGTGCGTCACGAGCAGGGTCGAGGTCGCACGTTCGTCCGACAGTCGAAGGATGAGATCGATGATCGCGGCGCCGCGCTCCTGATCGAGCGCGCTCGTGGGCTCGTCGACGAGGAGCACGCTGGGACCGTTCATCAGGGCACGGGCGATGTTGACGCGTTGCCGCTGCCCTCCAGAGAGCTGGTGCGGTCTTTTGTCTTGGTGACCCTCGAGGCCGACGGCACGGAGGAGCTCCCTCGCCCGATCGGCGGCTTGCACGCGACCCTTCCGGCTGTGCCGCGCGCCGAGCTCGTTCATGACCGCAAGTTGTTCGAGCGCCGTCAGCGACGGCAGGAGATTCGACTGCTGGAACACGATGCCGATCTTGTCGCGCCGAAGCTCACTGGCCGCAGCGGCGTCGAGGGCGGATGCCTCCACGCCGTCGATCACGACGCGCCCGGAATCGGGCCTGATCAGGGTCGCGGCGACGGCGAGAAGACTGGACTTTCCGGATCCGGAGGGTCCTGTAATCCCCGTGACGGTACCGGGATGCGCGGTGAGGGTCACTCCGTCGACCGCGGTGATGCGAGTATCGCCGTCTTCGAAGGTGAGGGTGACGTTGTCGAGGCGGATCATCGGTTGCTCCCGAGTGCGGTGAGAGGGTCGGCGGAGGTGACGGATCGGAGCGCGATCGCCGCTCCGGCGAGGCCCAGGGCGATCATGATCACGCCGGGCAGAACCGTGGTGAGAGGGCTGAGGAGGAAGGGCAACGCGCCGCCTGTGACGGCTCCGAGGAGTGACACCACTCCGATACCGATTCCGATTCCGACAAGGAGCACCACGAATGCCTGGCCGAGGGCGTCCACGACGAGGGAGCGTGTGCTCGCGCCGAGCGCCTTGAGCACGGCTACGTCACCCTTACGCTGAAGGGTCCAGACCGTGAAGAAGGCGCCGATCACCAGCGCGGAGATCCCGAAGAGCATCGCGACCATCATCAGGAGCGAGCCGATCTCGGACTTGAAAGCACCGATCGCGGTGAGTGAGGCGAGAGGACTCTGCGCCACCGTCTTCGTCCGAGCGGCCGCTGCGGTCCAGTCGGCGGCGCCGCCGACGGCGAGGACGGTCGCGTAGGCGTCCGGGCTGCCGGTGGCCGCGGACATCGTCTGCCAGTCGTGCAACGTCATCGAGACGACCGGGGTGTGGCTGTACCAGCCGTCTCCGCCGACCGACTCGACTCGATAGGTCTGCCCGGCGATGGTGACCTCGTCGCCGGTCGTCGCATCGAGCTGCTGCGCGGCGGGGGCGGATAGGGCCAGCGCGCCGCTCTGCGTCGGGGAGGTGGCATCGAAGCCCGGCTCCACGCCGAACACGGCGACCGCGACCCGGCGACTTCCCGCCTCAGCGCGGGTCTGGCTGATGCCGATCGGACTCGCCGACGTGACACCGCTCGTCGCCGCCCAGGCCTGGGCCTGCCTGGCCGTGATCGCGGAGTCGGAGAAGCTGACCGAACCGCCCGCCCCAGGATCCGGAGCGGAGAAGACGAGACGGTCGGCGGGGATCGCGAGGACGGCCGAGACGTTCTGCGCAGCAAGCCCTCCCGTCAGGCCGCTGAGGAATCCGACGAGGATCGTGATGAGAGCGACGACCGAACCGATCAGGATGAACCGACCTCGAGCGAAGCGAAGGTCGCGCAGGGCGACGAACATGATGGGTGCCTTTCTTGTCGGCTTGTCGGCGACTGGCTGACACCCACAACTCTTCAGCTCAGCGTGTTTTCCGGCATCGGCATCCCGCACACGATTCCGCCCCGGAAGGGCGGACGGCCGAGTCGTTCTTTTGTACGATGACCGGCACCGCACGGGCGCGTAATATTCCACTCCATGGCCCACACCGCACTGACTCCGGTCTTCGTCGGTCTGCGCACGGGCCTCCACGTGCTCTTCGTCGCCCTCGTCGCGCTCGTGATCGGGCGAGCACTCCTAGCGCCGACGGGTGATCGCGTCGCGGTCCTCGTCGTGGCTCTCGTGCTTCTCGCGACGTACGCCGTCGGCGGGTTCGTCGCTCGCACCTCACGAACGACGGGGGCCGTTCCAGGCCTGCTGTGGTTGGCCCTGATCACCGTCGAGTGGGTCGTCCTCCTCTGGCTCAACGCCCAAGCGGCCTACCTGGTGTTCCCGCTGTTCTTCCTCTACCTGCACCTCCTCGGCCGCTGGCGAGGCGCCGTTGCCGTCGTCCTGGCGACGTTCGTCGCGATCCTGGCCCTCGGCCTCCAGGGCGGCTGGAGCGTGGGCGGCGTGGTCGGTCCGCTCGTCGGCGCAGGTGTCGCCCTGCTGATCGGCCTGGGCTATCAAGCGCTCGCCCTCGAAGCCCACGAACGAGAGCAACTCCTCCGTGAGCTCATGGCAGCCCGCAACCAGCTGGCCGCCAGCGAACACGAGTCGGGCATCCTCGCCGAGCGCGCTCGCCTCGCTCGGGAGATCCACGACACAGTGGCCCAGGGGCTGTCCAGCATCCAGATGCTGCTTCATGCCGCGGAGCGCGCGGATCCTGATCGGCCGGGTGTCGAATACATCCGCCTCGCCCGCGAGACCGCCGCCTCCGACCTCGCCGAGACTCGACGCTTCATCCGCGAGCTCACGCCGCCCGATCTCGACGACCAGGGTCTCGGTGGAGCCCTCCGTCGTCTGTCCGAGACCCAGTGGGCACCCCAGGGCCTGGCCGTCGACGTGCGGGTCTCCGACTCGATCGTCCTACCGATGCATCTTCAGACCGCGCTGCTCCGGATCGCGCAGGGTGCTCTGGCGAACGTCATCCAACACGCGGCCGCCACCACGGCGACCGTCACCCTCCTGGTCGACGACGACGACATCCGGTTCAGCGTCGTCGACGATGGCCGTGGTTTCGACCCGGACGCGGCCTCGTCGAATCGGGGCGTCGGAGCGACCGACTCCTTCGGACTCCGAGCCACCCGAGAACGCGTCGAGCAGCTCGGCGGCGTTCTCACGATCGCCTCGGTGCCGAATCGGGGAACGACCGTGACCGTCGATCTCTCCCTCCGCGAGCCGTCATGATCCGCCTCGTGATCGCCGACGATCATCCGATCATCCGAGCCGGGCTGCGCGCCCTGTTCAGCGTGGAGGCCGACTTCGAGGTCGTCGCCGACGCCGCAACGCCCGACGAAGCCGTCGAGGCGGCACGGCGAGAGAACCCCGACGTCGTCTTGATGGACCTCCAGTTCGGTGCCCGCGAGGCGGCCACCGGCGCTGACGCGACCCGCAGGATCCGGGCGCTTCCGGCTCCTCCGTACGTCCTGGTCCTGACGAACTACGACTCCGACGCGGACATCCTCAGTGCTGTCGAAGCCGGCGCGAGCGGCTACCTACTGAAAGATGCGCCACCGCACGAACTCACCGCCGCAGTCCGGGCGGCCGCCTCCGGCGAGAGCGCCCTCGCGCCCGTGATCGCCTCTCGCCTGATGGACCGGCTGCGAGCCCCGCAGGTCAGCCTCAGCTCGCGCGAGATGCAGGTGCTCGAGGCGGTCGCCGCAGGGCGCTCTAATACCGAGGTCGCAGCCGATCTCTTCGTGACCGAGACCACCGTCAAGTCCCACCTGAGCCACATCTTCTCGAAGCTCGACGTGAACTCTCGGACAGCGGCGGTCTCTGCGGCCCGCCGGCAGGGCATCCTCCGCTGAAGGCTGCTGAGCCCTGACTTCGAAAATGCCCCCTTTCGTCGCAGAAGGACGAGGATCGGCAGAGACAGTCGATGATCGTGACGAACGTCACGGCACGGCTGACTGAGAAAGGGAGAACGATAGTGCCGTCTCAACCTCCGCAGAGTGTCGACGCCCTGCTGACGAAGTCGGCCATCTTCCTGGTGGTCTCCGTCGCCGACGGAGACCAGGCGCACGCTACTGTGCGCGATGCGCTGGCGGGCTTCGGCGATCTCGTGAAGTCCGTCGGGTTCCGCGACCTCAACGGTCGGCTCTCCTGCACCGTGGGCATCGGCAGCGCGATCTGGCCATCGCTCACGCGACTGCCGAGACCGGCCGAGCTCCACCCCTTCCGGGAGATCCGCGGCGCACAACACACGGCCATCTCCACTCCGGGCGACCTGCTCTTCCACATTCGCGCCGACCGTGCGGACCTCTGCTTCGAGTTCGAACGGCTCCTGCTGGACTCCCTCGGGTCGGCGGTCATCGTCGAAGACGAGGTCCAGGGCTTCCGTTACTTCGACACGCGCGACCTCCTCGGATTCGTCGACGGCACGGCGAACCCCGTCGGCGACGAGCTCGCCGAATCGACGCTTGTCGGTGACGAAGACCCCGACTTCGCCGGCGGCAGCTACGTTGTCGTGCAGAAGTACCTGCATCCCCTCGAGGCCTGGCGCAGCCTGACGACCGAGCAGCAGGAGACCATCGTCGGCCGCACCAAGGCGGACGACGTCGAACTCGACGACGCCGAGGCAGGGCAGAAGTCGCACAAGACGCTGGCGACCATCACCGACGACGACGGTGAGCACGACATCCTCCGCGACAACATGCCCTTCGGCCGACCCGGAAGCTCCGAATTCGGCACGTACTTCATCGGCTACTCGCGCAGACTCTGGGTGATCGAGCAGATGCTGGAGCGCATGTTCATCGGGGATCCCCCGGGACTGCACGACCGGATCCTCGATTTCTCCACCGCCCTCACGGGCACCACCTTCTTCGTGCCCTCCGTGGCCGTTCTGGAATCGCTCGACGACATTTCCGACGACCTGGCCTCCGAAGTGCCCGCCGCGCACTCGCCCGAGACGTCCGTCACCGACACCGGGGACTCCTCCCTGGGCATCGGATCCGCACGCGGCACGACCACCGAAAGGACCCCCTCATGAACCACCTCCTGCGCGATCTCGCGCCGTTCTCCCCGGACACCTGGTCGCTAATCGACGACGAGGCCAAGGCACGACTGTCGGTAGCCCTCGGCGCCCGAAAGCTCGTCGACTTCTCGGGTCCTCTCGGCTGGGAGCACTCGGCGACCTCGCTCGGGCGCGTCGGGCCGGTCGAAGCAGCCCCTGCGGAGGGTGTCATCGTTCGCAGCCGCCGGGTGATCCCGCTCGCGGAGGTACGCGCTGACTTCACCCTTTCCCTGGAAGAACTCGTCGGAGCAGGTCGCGGAGCCGCCGACGTCGACTTCGCCCCCCTCGACGCCGCCGCTCAGCGAATCGCGCGGCTGGAAAACGCAGCCGTCTTCGACGGCTTGGCTGCCGCCGGGTTCGCGGGGATCATCGACGCTTCCCCGCACGATCCGGTGCCGACCGGCGACGATCCCAGCAGGCTCGCCCTCCGCACGGCCGCGGCCATCGCCGTGCTCAAGCAGGCGGGCATCGGTGGCCCGTACGGCATGGCCCTCGACTACGACACGTGGGTGAACGTCCACGGGGGCAGCGACGCCGGCGGTGCCCCGCTCGCGACGCACCTTCAGCGCCTCCTCGAAGGCCCGACCGAATGGA
>JAODMX010000068.1 GCA_025464735.1 Frondihabitans sp.
GAGCGCGATCGCATAAACCTCGTCGAGAACAGCCGTGGCGCGGCCTCCCGCTTCGCCTGCCGGTACGCCGTAGACAAATCGATCCGGCGATACGGTGTCTTGCACGGCGAAGCCCTCGCGCAGGAACTCGGGGTTCCAGGCCAACGAGGCACCGGATCCGGATTCCTCGACGAGACCCGCCAGGCGCGCCGCCGTGCCAACGGGCACGGTCGACTTGCCAACGACGAGGTCGCCCGCGGCGAGATACGGCAGGAGCGAGTCGATCGCCGCGTTCACGTAGGTGAGGTCGGCGTTGAAGCTTCCGGCGGTCTGGGGGGTGCCGACGGCGACGAAGTGGACAGTTGCGTCAGCCGCCGCCGCCATCTCTGTCGTGAAACGGAGACGTCCGGTGGCCAGCGCGCGAGTCAGGACCTCGGGCAGGCCGGGTTCGAAGAAGGGCGCACGACCCGCCGCGAGTTCAGCGACTTTGCGTTCGTCGACGTCGATTCCGACAACGTCATGTCCCAGTTCGGCCATGCACGCCGCATGGACAGCACCCAGATACCCACAACCCACTACAGAAATACGCACGGAAAGACCCTAACCGACCACGGACCTCGCTCTCGCGACCGCGGCGCGGCGGGGTGAAGCGCAAGGCGGAGGAGGGCGGCGATAGCAGCGCTATCGCAACCGACGACAACGCCGCGATTCGCGCCGCCGCGGCGCGGTCAGGAGCCGTTCCAGAAGGTCGTGGTGTCAGGCGGGGCGGATTGCTCGCGCTGCCGCATCTGGGCCACCGCGTTGATGTTCTCCTCCATCAGGTCGTGGAGGGTCGACTGAACAAGGTCGGCGCTCGGGACGTCCCACAGCACGACGGGGCGGTCCAACCCCGTGTTGATCAGCACGTCGCCGGAGCGGAACAGGCTCTGGGCCCCGTTCTTCCGCACCGTGAGGTCGTAGCCGCGCGTGTGCATCAGCTCTTGCCTCGTGCGGACGAACAGTCCGCGGCGGATGATGATCCGCCGCGTGGTGATCGTGTAGTGCCGGCTGAGCCAGGCGAGAAAGGGGAGGAGCCACAGCAGCACGATGAGGGCCGCAGCAGCGATGAGCAGGGCTGAATTCTGCCATTTCTCTGGCAGGGTGCCGCCGAAGAACCCGGTCAGACCGCAGATGACGATGAGGGCGATCGACGGCCAGAAGAGCGCGCGAGCGTGGGGCCGGAGTCGCGCGATGACTCGCTCGGGAGCCCCCGTCTCCCCCGTTGGATACCCCTCTTCAGCCGTCGACATGCGTCATTCATACCTCAGATGAGTGACGTCTCCAGCGGCAACCGTCAGGGTTCCGGCATTGTCATCCTGAAGGACGACGAGGCGACCTCGAGGATCCAGGCCAGTGGCGGTGCCGTAGGCCATGTCACCTCCGGGGAGCTCGACTCGCACCCGGCGGCCGATGGTGTCGCAGGCCGCGGCCACCGCGTCGCGCAGCCGCGCGGCACCGTCACCACCGCCGAGCAGTGTCGCACTGGCCCGTCGCCAGCCGGCGACGAAGGAGGCGAGAACCTCGTCGGCCATCTCCTCAGCCGTTCCTTCCCGCCCCTCAAGCAGGAGCGACGTCGACGTCGACGTCGGGAGGTTCTCCCGGTCGATCGTGAGGTTCAGCCCCACGCCGAGCACCACGGCGTCAGCGCGCCCGTCACGGGTGGTGAGCTCGGCCAGGATCCCGGAGATCTTGTCGCCACCGACCTGCACGTCGTTGGGCCACTTGAGTTGGACCTCCCGCCCGGGCAATTCGTCCTGCAGGACTCCCTTCAGCACGAATCCCGCAACGAGCGAGAACCAGCCCCAGACGTCGTCGGGCACCTGACCACCCGGTCGAAGCAGAACGCTGGCTGCCAGCATCTGACCGCGAGGTGCCGTCCAGCGCCGATCGAGTCGACCCTTTCCGGAGCGCTGGCCGAGCGAGACGACGACCGTGGAGTCGTCGACCTCAGGAGCCAACGACACGAGATCGTCATTGGTCGATCCGGTCTCCTCGAGGTGGATGACCCGACCCGAGACCGCTCGAGTGCGCCGAAACGCGCCCTCGACCTCCGTCGCGCCGCTCACCAGCCGAACCCCCGGAGCGCGGCCTGGACACCGGCACTCCGGTCGACCTCCTCAGTGAGCCGATCTGCGCCGGGCGTTCCCCGGTAGTCGTAGATCTCGTACGTCCCGCAGTCGACCACGTCGGCCGGGTTGCCCAGTTGATTCAATGCTTCTCCCCACGTTTCGGTGTGCTCGTCGCCAGGCGCATTCCTGTCCACGACCACGTAACTTATCGTCGCGTCCCGGTAGGGAGCCAAGTTGACCAGCCACGGGTAGACCTCCAGATCGGCAGTCACCTGCAGAAGGCGCACCGAGGAACCACCGTAGGTCGCAAGGCTCCGACCCGCCCAGTACTGAGCCACACCGGTGACATCCTTGCCGCGAGTCCAGGTGCTCAGGCAGGCGGCCGCTGGATCTCCGGATCCAGCTCCCACAGCGACCACGCTGGATCCCGCAGGCACCACCGCGACGGCAGTCACGACGAGCGCGGTAGCGCCGGTCGCGGCCACGACACGACGCACGGTGGCCGACGACGGCGCGCGGGAACCAGCCACGGCGATGACGATCCCGACGAGCGGGGCAAACACGAACGGCAGGCCATAGCGGGTCGCGATGCTTCCCGTGACGAGGAGTCCGAGGGGAACGACGACGAAGGTGGCCGTGACGAAGAGCAGCCCAAGAGAGGTCTGCCCGGTCGTGCCACGCCGCAGCACGAAGCCGCTGACCACGACCGAGGCCACC
>JAODMX010000316.1 GCA_025464735.1 Frondihabitans sp.
GTCGATGCCCTCGGCGAAGGCATGCACGCTCGACAGGTCAGCGAGGTCGAGGTGTCGCACCTCGATCCGGGCCTCAGGATCCTGGGCCACGATCTCCGCGCGGGCCGCCTCACCCTTGTCGATGCTGCGGACGGCCATGACCACTTCGGCACCCGCGCCCGCAAGACGTCTGGCTGCCTCTTTGCCCGTGCCACTGTTGGATCCGGTGACGACGATGCGGCGGCCTGTCTGATCGGGAACGGTGTACATGATCTCTCCTCCGAAGGATAATAGACCGACGGTCTGGTGAGGGTCACTGTAACAGACCACTGGTCTTTAAGCGAGGTTTTCGTGTCGTCACCCTTTGCGCGCGCACGGAACGACGAGCAGCGCGCGTCCCGCGCCGCCGCGATCCTGGCCACGGCCGATGCCATGCTGCGCGAGATGAGCGTCGCCGACATCACACTCAACGAGCTGTCACGCCGCGTCGGCCTGGCCAAGTCAAACGTGCTGCGCTACTTCCCCTCGCGCGAGGCCGTCCTGCTGCAGCTACTGGACCGCGAGACGAGCGTCTGGCTCGACGATGTCGAGTCTCGGCTCACGGAGGGGCTGCCTGTGGCGGTTGCGGTGTCGGCAGCCGCGGCGGAGCGACGGGCCTTCTGCGACCTGACAGCCAGCGCGGCGGGCGTCCTCGAGCGCAACATCTCAGGAGAGATCGCCGCCGACTATAAGCGGGCGTCGCTCGCATCGAGCGACCGGCTCGCCCGGCTGGCGGATTTCGACGGGCTTTCGTCGCCGGCCGGACTGCTCTTCGTCGCCGCCGTCATGCTCGCGATCGGCGGCACCTGGGCCGCGTCACAGCCAACGGACGCGATGCGGGCCGCGTACGCCGCGCATCCTGAATTCCGCCCCTTCCGCGTCGACTTCGAGACCGCCGTCCGCGAGCTCGTCGCCACGGCTCTCGCCGGCATTCGGGCGCGGGGCTTGGCGTAGATCGTGTGACGCGCGGGCGAGTGTCCACCTTTTGCTGCCTCCGTCGCCGGGCAGCCGCACAAAATGGACACTCGCCGCGTGCGGCCCGCTTAGTCGTGTCGTGACTTAATCCCACGCTGAGTGTTACTATTTCCACCCAGAAGAAGAGTGGCCGACGGATCGAGCTTCGGTGACAGAATTGTCTCCGTGTTTCACTGTCCGAATTTGTAACACTCTGAGTAAGACAAACTAAGACCGAAAGTAGAGTTTCAATGAAGAAACCGGGATCGCGGCTGGCATTGGCCACCGCCTCACTCTGCGTCGCTGCCATTTCGCTGGCGGGATGCGCGAGCAGCACGTCCTCGTCTGGATCCGCCTCGCAGGCGGATCCGAAAGCCAAGGTGACCATCACCGTGGGTGACGAGCCGACGAATACCGACCCGGCTGCAGTGACGCAGTGGAACGCGTCGGTCAAGAAGTTCGAAAAGCTGTATCCCAACATCACGGTCAAATCAACGACCGAGACCTGGGCTGCTCAGACGTTCCAGGCCAAGCTGGCCGGTGGCACTCTGCCGAACGTGATGTCGGTCTCGCTGACCTACAGCCAGCAGCTGATCAAGAATCACCAGCTGCCGAACATGACGCCCTATCTGAAGCAGCTCGGCGTGCTGAATGAGCTCAATCCTCTCGCGGTGAAGAACGTCAAGGGCTCCGACGGCAACATCTACACGCTCCCCTACGGGTTGTTCGCCGTGGGTCTGTCGTACAACCGCAAGATCTTCACCGAAGCCGGGCTCAACCCCGACAAGCCACCGACGACCTGGGATGAAGTCCAGGCCGACGCCAAGGTCATCAGTGAAAAGGTTCCCGGTGCCGCCGGGTACGCGCAGCTGACCACGAACAACACCGGCGGGTGGATGCTCACCGCGATGACGTACAGCCGCGGCGGCACCGTCTTGAACAAGGCCGGCACGAAGACGAACTTCGGCCCCGCGACGACCGAGGCGCTCCAGCAGCTCCACGACATGCGTTGGAACGACAACTCGATGGGCAAGCAGTTCCTCTACAACCAGGACCAGATCCGCCAGGCCTTCTCGGCGGGCAAGATCGGCATGGTGCTGCAGGCTCCGGACATCTACGGCCAGGCTGTCGCCACCTACGGAATGAACAAGAACGACTTCGGCCAGACCCAGATGCCCCAGGCGAACGGCACGAACGGAACCCTGACCGGCGGCTCGATCGCCATGTTCAACGTCAAATCGACACCGGACCAGTTGCTCGCCGCAGCACGCTGGGTGAAGTACACGCAGCTGCAGCAGTACTTCGACAAGGGTCTCGCGACAGCGAATGCCAAGGCGGCCGAGGGCACCGTCAACCCTCCAGGGCTTCCGAGCCTGCCGCCGGTGTCGGAGGCGCTCAACAAGCGCTACCTCGGCTGGATCAAGGACTCCATCGACGTGCCTCTTCAGCACTTCACCGGCTACACCTCGTCGACTCTCCCGCTGGTCCCTGAACCCAACGACGCGCAGCAGGTCTATGCCGATCTGGATCCGGTGGTTCAGAAGATCCTGACCGACAAGAACGCAAACATCAAAGAGACGCTCGCGCAGGCCTCGCAGACCATCAACGGCCAGCTGGCGCAACAGAATTGATCGACGCGAAATGACAAGAACTGCAAACGAGTTGTTGCCCGGTCGCCGCATCACGTCGCGGCGGCCGGGCCGGCCACGATTCAGCATCGTGAAGTGGTATCGCGGAGGCGGCCTTCCCGCCGTGCTGTTCGCGATCCCGATCGTCGTGATCTTTCTCTACTTCACCTGGGGCCCGATCGTCCAGGGCGTGGTGCTGAGCGTTCAGAAGACCAACTACGTCGGCCCCGCCACGTGGGTCGGATTGAAGAACTTCCAGTTCGTCCTGAGCGACCCTGGGCTTCTTCAAACCACGCTCAACACGGTCTACTACGCGGCGCTCGCCCTTGTGTTCGGTTTTCCGATTCCGATCCTGCTCGCCGTATTCATCAACGAACTGCGCAAGTGGGACTGGCTGTACAACGCGCTGGCCTACCTGCCCGCAGTCGTACCGCCCGTCGCCGGGATCCTGCTCTGGAAGTTCTTCTACGACCCGTCGAGCACCGGCATCTTCAACACGATCCTCGGCTGGTTCCACCTGGGGCCCTTCCCCTGGTTGAACTCCGGTGCCATGGCCATGCCGTCGATCGTCCTGTACACCACCTGGGCGGGCGCGGGCGCGACGGCGATCATCTACATCGCCGCTTTAGGGAGTGTCCGCACGGAGCTCTACGAAGCCGCGGAGATCGACGGCGCGGGGATCTGGTCGCGGATCTGGCACATCACGCTTCCACAGCTCCGCGGCATCATCTTCATCATGATGTTGCTGCAGCTGATCGGAACGGCTCAGCTGTTCAACGAGCCGTTCATCTTCACCGGGGGTGGACCGAACAACGCCACCCAGACGATCATGCTGAGGATTTACAACTACGCGTTCGTCAACGGCGACTACGGCGCTGCGACAGCGCTCAGCCTTCTGCTGGCCGTTGCGTTGTGCCTGCTCTCCATCGTCTACCACTTCGCAACCAAGAAATGGAGCTCGTCATGAGTGTGCTCGAACAGAACGTCGACACGAACGTGACCGGCACCCTCGACGCCGTCACACCCCCGGTCACAAAGCGACCGCGGCGAGAAAAGGAGCCGAAGGAGCGCGGTGTCGTCTCCTTCTCAGACCGAAAGAAGACGAGTGTCCGAGTCGGGCTCTGGACTGTCCAGGGATTGATGCTGGTCGGTTTGATCATCGTCGGGCTCGGGCCCCTCGCCTGGTCGGCCAAGGCGGCGGTTTCATCCAGCCAGAACATCATCTCGAACCCGATGGGCATCTGGTTCACCCCGAACTTCTGGGGCAATCTCGTCACGGCCTGGAACGGCGCGCAAATCGGTCAGGCGCTGGCCAACAGCGCGTTCCTCGCCATCGGCTCCGCCATCGCGACGCTGTTCGTCAGCACCACCGGTGCCTACCTGCTCAGCGTGCTCCGCCCGAAGTGGGGGCCGATCCTTTCCGGCGCCGTCCTGGCGACGCTCTTCCTCCCCGGTGTCATCTCGCTCGTCCCGCTGTACATGACGATCCTGCACATGCCGCTGCTCGGGATCAGTCTTCAGGACTCGTTCTGGGCGGTCTGGCTGCCGGCCGGTGCGAGCGCCTTCAACGTCGTTGTGCTCAAGAGGTTCTTCGACTCGATCCCCCGAGAACTCATCGAGGCTGCGCACATCGACGGTGCGGGAGCCCTCCGGGTCTTCTTGACCATAATCATCCCGCTCTCCAAACCCATCATCGGAGTCGTCGCTCTCCTGACGATCATCGCCTCGTGGAAAGACTTCCTCTGGCCTATGCTCGTCCTGCCGAACACGAATCTGCAGCCGGCCTCAGTTGCCCTCGAGACGCTGTCCTCGGGCTCGACGGACTTCGCGATCCAGCTGGCGGGTGTCTTCCTCACCACCATCGTTCCGGTGGTCGTCTTCCTGATCTTCCAGAAGCAGTTCTTGCGGGGCGTCGGTTCGGCCGGAGGGATCAAGGGATGAGGCCTCTCACCGGCACGCGGGTTCTCGTCACGGGCGCATCCGGAAAAATTGGTGTCGAAACGAGTCGCATGCTCACGGCAGCCGGAGCGCTCGTGACGGGCCTGTCGCTCACCGAGAACCCGGCTCTGACAGCCGACCGGATCCTCATCGGAGACACCACGTCCGAGACAGACGTAGCCCGAGCGCTCGACGGCGTCGATCTGGTCGTGCACCTGTCGGCACTCGCTCACCGCGATATCGCGCCGGGCTTTCAGGTGTATTCGACGAACGTCCTATCCACGTACAACGTGCTCGCCCAGGCAGCGCAGCGCGGTGTGACGAGAGCGGTGGTGGCGGGCAGCATCAACCGCAACGGGATCCCGCAGAACGTCCACGACGGGATCCTTCCGGCGTATTTCCCCATCGACGACAACACGCCCGTCGACATCTCGGACTGGTACTCGCTCTCCAAGTACAACGACGAGAACACGTCTCGGATGGCATGGCGCCACTGGGGAATCGACGTGATCACGCTTCGATTCCCGCACGTCAATACCGAAGAGGGTCTGCTGAGGCATGCGAGGACCGTCGCCGAGAATCCGTCCATCGGCATCAGGGAGGGCTGGTCCTATCTCGATGTCCGTGATGCGGCTCGAGCCATCGAACTCTCTCTCACCTCGGACGCGCACGGTGCGCACGCCTTCTACCTGGCGGCCGACCACACGATCGCTCGCTCTCACACGGAGGATCTGCTCGACGAGTTTGCCCCGAACACACCACGCCTGCGTCATTTCGTCGGCCGCGAGGTACCGATGGACCTGACGCCGGCACGCGAGATCATCGGCTTCCGAGCCCAGCACGAGCTCGACATCGACATCGACATCGAAGGAGAAAGGCAGTAATGGAGACCCCGGAAACGTTTGAGAATCCCTGGCCGGCCAGCGAAGACATTCGGATCACTTCGGTGCGAACGATCGTCACCGCTCCGGAGGGCACCGCGCTCGTCGTGGTACGAATCGACACGAACGTCCCCGGCCTGTACGGGCTGGGCTGCGCCACGTTCACGCAACGCTGGAAAGCCGTCGTCACGTTCGTCGAGGAGCACCTGGCGCGACTCCTCATCGGCCGCTATCCGGGAGACATCGGCGATCTGACGAGGCTTGCGGCTTTCAGCGGCTACTGGCGCGGCGGACCAGTCACCAACAACGCGATCTCCGGCATCGACCAGGCGCTGTGGGACATCGCGGGCAAGCGAGCTGGGCTTCCCGTTCACGAACTTCTCGGCGGAAAGGTACGCGCTGCGGCCGACACCTATCTGCACGCCGCAGGGCGCACGATCGACGACACCGTCGAAGACGCCCAGCGCCTGATCGAAGCCGGCTGGCGCCACGTCCGGCTCCAGCTGTCGACCCCGGGCGGCGGCGGATACGGTGCTCCCTCCCTCCCGACTGAATACCCAACCGCGCCCTACCGAAACGGCTGGAGCGGACGGGACTACCTCCGTCGCGTCCCCGCTCTCTTCGACGCCGCGCGGTCCTCGCTCCCCGACAACATCGAGTTGCTGCACGACGTCCACTCCCGGCTGAGTCCGAAAGAGGCCGTCTGGCTCGCTCGGGCGCTCGAGCCCTACCGCCTGTTCTTCCTCGAGGACGTCCTGCCGCCGGAGCACTGGGATCGACTCCCGGAGGTCCGAGAGGCCAGCCCGGTTCCGATCGCCGTCGGCGAACTGACGACGTCGTTCAGCGATGCCGCACGCCTGGTGCGAGGCGGCGGCGTGGACTTCATTCGTAGCCACGTCTCGGACATCGGAGGCCTGACGCCGGCTCGCAAGATCGCGGACCTCGCCGAGATCTGCGGAGTCAAGACGGCCTGGCATGGGCCGGGCGATACGTCGCCGATCGGCGCAGCCGCCAACGTCGCCCTCGATGTGTCGTCGGTGGCGTTCGGGATCCAGGAGGGACATGTCTACAACGAAGCAACGCACGACGTTTTCCCCGGAACCCTGCGGATCACGGATGGCTGGCTGTTCCCGAACGAGGCACCCGGTTGGGGAATTGACATCGATGAAGAGAAGGCGGCACGCTATCGACCAGAGTTGTCTGGACACGACGCGTGGGCTGCGGGCGTCCGAAGGCCCGATGGCGCACTGGAGGCACCGTGACGAATGTGGTCGACCCGTCTTCCCGAGCGCTCGGTGACCTTCCGCTCTACCAGAAATACCTGAATCAGACGGCGCAGCCGGTCACGCGCCAGAACCAGCCCGGGGCCAATCAGTACGACCTCGGCTCGTTCAACGAAGTGACCATCATCGAAACGATCCGCCAGGCCGGCACGATCAGCCGGACGGAGATCGCCGAACAGACGGGGTTGAGTCAGCAGTCGGTCTCTCGGATCCTGCGCGTCCTCCTCGAACGGGGTCTGCTCGCGGAGGGCGCTCAGGAGCGCACCAACAAGCTCGGAAAGCCGAGGACTCCGGTCCGGCTTCGTGCCGAGGCCGCGCACGCCATCGGTGTGCTCGTCGACCCGGAAGTGGTCTCGATCGTGCTCGCCGACCTCGACGGGAAGATCCTCGAGCGACGCAGTATCGCACTGCCCGACAGCCTGGCCCCGTTGGCCCTGGTCGACCTGATCGGCAACTGCGTCGACGAGGTCGTCGCGACGTCCGGCATCGACACGAGGACATTCCTCGGGGTCGGCGTCGCGGTGCCCGGCCCGATCACCGCCGAGGGCACCCTCCTCGACCTCCCGCTGTCGCGGGCGTGGCGCAACATGCCCTTGCGCTCCATGCTCATCGCCCGGCTCAAGTGCCCGGTCGTCGTCGAGAAGGACGGCGCGGCTGCCGCGATCGGCGAACGATGGATCGGACGCACCGCGCGCTCCGGCGACTTCATCTACCTCTACTTCGGGACGGGGATCGGATCGGGCCTCGTTCTGAACGGGGAGGCCTACCGCGGAAGCAGCGCCAACGCGGGCGAGTTCGGGCAGCTCTGCGCGGTGCGACTGGGGCTCATCGATTCGAATGGACGCCCCGAGCTGGTTCGCGAATGCAATCCGACGGCTGCGCTTCCTGAGATCGCCCGCGAACTCGGCTATTCGGGGCCGGCTACGACGTATCGAGATTTCTGCGCCGAGGTCGGTGCCGGCAACCCCGCCGCGGTGGCGGCCGCACATCGCGTGGCGGATGTCATCGCACTCGGCGCGGTCGCTCTGATCGACCTCCTCGACCTTCCGATGCTGGTGATCGGGGGGCCGGTCTTCGAACCCGAGCTCGAAGAGATCGTCATGACGACGATCGACACCGCCGTGAACTCGATGCCGACCGCGAGCCGGGCCCGCCACGTCGCCGTCCTCCGTTCGATGCTCAAGGTCGAAGCGGGGGCACTCGGCGCGGCCTCGACGATCTTCCACGCGTCATTCGCCCCCACCGTGCGCAGAACCAGGCAATACGACTTTGCTTGATCTGCACACCCCCACTCAGCTGCTTCGTCTCGAGTCCTCAGGGGGCGCGTTCGTCGTCGAGGTCGATCCCGTCGGCGCTCGCATCGCGTCCATCCGGCCGGGCTCGTCGAACGTCGATTTCCTGTTGCACACGCCGTGGGAAGCCGAGGAGTGGAGCGGGAGCTTCGCCGCGGCCGATTCGTCGGCCGAATGGCACCGTCGATACCCCGGCGGCTGGCACACGCTCGTTCCGCACGCCGGGCAATCCCGGACCCTCGACGGCGTCGAGCATCCGTTCCACGGTGAAGCCGCCTGGCGGACCTGGCGAGCGCAGGAGGCATCCGGCGCATCGTGCAGCCTCGAGATCGTCCTTCGCACCGTCCCGCTGCGGGTCACCCGCACGATCAGTGTCTCCGATGTCGGAGTAGAGGTCACGCAACGGATCGAGAACCTCTCCGCCCGGCCGGTCTCTTTCAGCTGGACCGAGCATCCGGCGTTCGGAGACGCTCTGATCGATTCGAGCGCAACTCTGACGGTCGCCGGGCAATCGGTGGAGACGCGATTTCCTGATGCCGGAGAAAGCTCGGCCGGTTTCCGCACTCTGAGGGCGGATGACCCGCAGGATCCCACGGAGTCGGGAACAGCGGAGCTCTGTTCTCCGGAGACGGGCTGGAAAGCCACGCTGCGCTGGGATGCCACGATCTTCCCCTACGTCTACATCTGGCAGGAGCATCGCGACAACCACGGTTTCCCCTGGTGGGGAGGCGTGAACACGGTCGGCATCGAGCCCGCATCGCGCCCTTATGAGCAGGCCGTCGGCGACCACGAGCCTCTGGGCCCCCTCCGAGTCGAGGGCGACGGGGTGTTCTCCACCTGGCTCGCCCTCGACCTCGAAGAGGTTTAGGGCGCGTCCACAACCCCGCCCGGGGCTTCCCCGAGAGGCACGGCAGCGGGGCGGTCGCACGTGCTGTCGATGCGAACCGTCTCGCCCGACTCTGCCGCGGCCAGCAGGGACGTCATGATCTCGAGCACGTGATATGCCAGGTCACCGTTGGCGCGTGCCGGCTCGCCCTCCGGCGTCGCGTAGAGGTCGGCGAGGCCGTATCCCCGAGCGGCCCCGAGGTACCCGGCGCTCGGAGGCAGGACCTCCCAGTCGTCTGCCGTCAGCTTTCGGACGCTCACCTCGCCATCGAATCCGTTGGGATCCGGGACGATGAGTGACGCCGATTCACCGTGGACCTCGATATTCGACGCCTTCGTGGCGACAGTGTCGAAGCTCATGACAAGCGTGGATAATGCTCCGCTCGCGTGCCGGAGAACTCCGGTCACGTGGGTGCCGACATTGACGGGGATGGCAGTGCCTTCGCGCGGCCCGGAACCGATCGTCCGGGTTGAGCGGGTATGGCTCGACATCCCGACGACGGACTCCACCGGACCAAGGAGAGTCACGAGAGCGGTGACGTAATAGGGGCCCATGTCCAGCAGCGGGCCGCCGCCCGGCTGATAGTAGAAATCCGGATTAGGGTGCCAGCGTTCGTGACCCG
>JAODMX010000341.1 GCA_025464735.1 Frondihabitans sp.
GAGCTTCACGTCGGCGTCACACAGGAGCAGCGACTGCGCATAGGTGTTGATCGCGATGAACTCGAACCCGCTGAGACCGATCTCGATCATTCGGTTGACGGCGTTGACGCCACCGCCGCCGACACCGACGACCTTGATCACGGCTAGGTAGTTATGGTTCGTTGTCACGTCCGGCCTCCGCCTGCAGGTACTGTCTGTAAATCAAATTCGGTGGTTAAGCCTAAACTTCTACTTGAGGCTTAAAGTTATGCTCAGTATGCATATCTTGCAGTCACAAGGTAGGTGCCGCATCTGGCCCCCACCCCGATGTCGACCGCGTGTCGCGAAAGAACGGTGTCACTTCGATCGGATGATGCCGTTGTCGGGCGCAGAAACGTCGTACTCGACCGATTGCGTCGGGTTTCGAGCCGTATGGTCTTTGATCAGCCCGGCGAGGAGTTCGGCCTTCTGTGCCGACGAGTCGGAGCTCCCCCAGACGACCTCCTCGCCTGTCGAGAGAGTGAGCGTCACGTCATCGCTCGTCGAAGCGGTGACTCCGGTGACCGTCTTGCGCAGCTGCGCGGGAAGCGACAGCAGCACCTCGGCGGTGGACCGATAGACACTGCCGTCGACCGTCCCACCCTTGATGTCGACGAGGGGGTAGCCGCTCGGCCTGGCCGTCGACGTCTGGATGACGACGCCCGCCGGGTCGACCAGCTCGTAGGTCTTGCCGACCTTCACCGAGGCGATCGGCTCACGTTCGGTGATCTTGATCACGAGCGTGTGCGGCGGCATCGTCTCGGTGACGTAGGACTCGATCAGCGGGAAGTTCGAGAGGTCTTTCTTGACCGCGCCGAAGTCGACAAGCGCGAGAGGCTTGCCAATCTCACCGTCGAGTGACCTGAGCACCGCGGCGCGGTCGACCCGAGACGTGCCCTCCACCGTGATCGTCTGGAGCGACAGGAGGGGCGAGAAGACGCTGATCGTGACGGATCCGACGAGGGCCACGACGATCGCGCCGGCCGTGATCCACGCGACACGGCGGTGTCGGGTGCGACGAGTGAAGCGGCGCACCTCGACGCGTTCGACGGCTCGCCGTGCTGCGGCCGCATGGTGAGCGAGTCGACGCGCAGCTCGGGCACGCGCTCGTGCTTCGCGAGCCGAGGTGTCTGGTGCGTCGATGACCGCAGGATCCGGATCGCCTGGTTCTGACGGACGCTCAGCCTCCCGAGGCGGTGCCGTGGTCGCTTGCGCCGCCGCGGGCGAGACGTCGGCCCCCCTCGTTTCTCGAGGCTTCTCCGGCGACGACGTAGGCGCCGGTGACTCCCGCTCGACGACGGGGGTGGACCGTCGCTCGGGCAGGCTGTCAAAGCCCTCGGGGCGTTTCACGGGCGAGCAGTCTCCTCGAGACTCGTCAGGAGCTGGGGCACGATGCGGTAGACGTCGCCGCAACCGAGGGTGACGACGAAGTCGCCGTCGCGAGCGATCTCGGCGACGCGGTCGGCTGCGTCCTGCCAGTCGGGCACGTAGTCGACCCGCGAGGCGTCGTGGAAGCGCTCGGAGACGAGCGCGCCGGTGACGCCGGGGACAGGATCTTCGCGCGCCCCGTAGACGTCGAGGACGACGGTGTGGTCGGCGAGGGACTCGTACGCCTCGGCGAACTCACCGGCCATCAGGCGGGTGCGACTGTAGAGGTGCGGCTGGTGCACCGCGATGATCCTGCCCTCGCCGACGACAGAACGTGCCATCTGGAGAGCGGCTCGGACCTCGGTCGGGTGGTGCGAGTAGTCGTCGTAGACACTGACCCCGCGGGCAATCCCGTGGAGTTCGAACCGCCTGACGGTACCTCCGAAGATCTCGAGGCCGGCGATGGCCTCTTCGGGCGTGAGCCCGACGCCGACGAGCACCGCATAGGCGCCCGCGGCGTTGATGGCATTGATCCTGCCGGGAATCGAGAGCTGCACCCGCCGCTCGACGCCGTCGTGGCGCAGCGTGAACGCGACGGGCCCTGAACTGGTGATCCGGCTGATCTGAACGTCGGCGTCGTCCGCTTCGCCGAACGTGATGAGTTTGGA
The DNA here is from genome assembly GCA_025464735.1 of Frondihabitans sp. The sequence goes on from JAODMX010000341.1 coordinate 2,055, forward strand.
ACGGTCGAGTGACTTCGCAACCTCGACGGCACCGGCGTCGTCGCTAGAGATGACGACGAACTCGCTCGCGGCGGCGGCAAAGCTGACGAAAGCTGCGTCAAAGGCCTCCCTGGACCCGTAGTGGTCAAGGTGGTCGGCGTCGACGTTCGTGATCAGAGCGATCGCCGTGTCGTAGAGGAGGAACGACCCGTCGGACTCGTCTGCCTCAATCACGAAGAGATCGTCGGCTCCACCCTTGGCACTGACACCGAGCGACTGGATGACTCCGCCGTTGACGAAGTTCGGATCGCGGCCCGCGTCGAGCAGGGCGGTGATGATCATGCCCGTCGAGGTCGTCTTGCCGTGCGCTCCCGCGACCGAGACAAGACGATGACCACCGATCAACCAGGCCAGAGCCTGCGAGCGGTGCAGCACGGGAAGACCCTCGGCGAGGGCGAACTGGTACTCGGGGTTGTCCTGCCACAGGGCACCCGTGACGACGAGCGTGTCGGCCGTGCCGACGTTCGATGCGTCGTGGCCGATCGCGATCTGGGCTCCCAGGTCGCGCAGGGCTGCAATGTTCGCGCTCTCTCGGACATCGGATCCTGTCACGGTATGCCCCGCGGCCAGGAAGACGCGGGCGATGCCGCTCATTCCGGATCCGCCGATTCCGACGAAGTGGACGGCACCGAGCTCTTCGGGGATGGGGAGATCGAGGTCGGGTTTGATCATGGTTTCTCGCTGACGCTGACGGGGTGAGAGGAAGCCGAGGCTTCGAGGACGAGGTCGACCATGCGGTCCGCGCCGTCGCGGACTCCGACCGAGGCAGCCCGCGCCGCCATGTCGGCGATGTGGGCACGGTCGAGCAGGATCGGCACGAGCTTGGAGCGGACCCAGGCCGGGGTGAATTGTTCGTCGGCGATGATCACGGCTCCCCCTGCCGCAACGACGTCCGCCGCGTTGAAGCGCTGCTCGCCGTTGCCCACGGGGTAGGGCACGAGAACTGCGGGAAGCCCCAGGGCCGTCAGCTCGCTCACCGTCGCCGCACCCGACCGCGAGACGACGAAGTCGGCGGCAGCAAGGGCGAGATCCATTCGATCGCAGTACTTGAGAAGGTGGTAACCACCGAGAGTCGTCGAGGTCAGCTCGGATTTCTCGCCGGTGATGTGCAGAATCTGCCACCCGGCTCCGATGATCACCTCGGCCGATCGCGAGATCGTATCGTTGAGGCGGCGCGCGCCGGTGGAGCCACCGGTGACGAGCACGGTCGGCCTGGCGGGGTCGAGCCCGAAGAATTGCAGGGCCTCGGAGTGCGAGGCGTGGCGGTCGAGGTTCTCGATCTCGTCGCGGAGAGGCATACCGACCTGGCGCGAGTGCCGAAGCTTCGTCGAAGCGAAGACCACACCGACATGCTTGGTCACCCAGGCGCCGAGAACATTGGCGATGCCCGGCTTGGCGTTTGCCTCGTGGACGACGATCGGCACCTTGGAGCGCCAGGCGGCGAGATACGCGGGCGCTGCCGCATAGCCCCCGAAGCCGACGACCACGTCGACCCGATGCGTCGCGAGCAGCGCGCGCACACCGGATACGGACGAGACGATGCGCTTCGGGAAGCGCAGGGCAGCCGCGTTGAGGCGACGAGGGAAGGGCAGGCGCGGAACGGTCAGCAGCTGGTAGCCCCGGGCGGGGACGAGCCGTGCCTCCAGCCCTTCGGCCGTTCCGAGCACGAGGATGGTCGCGCCTGGGTCGCGGCGTCGCAGACGGTCGGCCGTCGCGAGGAGGGGATTCACATGCCCGGCGGTGCCTCCGCCGGCGAGAAGGTACGTCGTCACCGGAGAGACCCTACCTGCTCGGAAGGGACGACTGCTGAGATCTCACGACGGGCCTCGTCGCGAACGAACGACAGCACGACGCCGATCCCGATCAGCGTGAATATCAGGGAGGAACCACCCGCGGATATCAGAGGTAACGGAACACCGAGGACCGGCAGGAGGCCGAGGACGACGGCGATGTTGACGAGAGCCTGACCCACGAGCCAGCTCATGATTCCGCCCGTCACGATGCGGACGAAGGCGTCGTCGGAGCGGCGGATGACCTTGATGAAGGACACAGCGAGGACGATGAAGAGTCCGAGGACGACGCAGGCCCCGATGAGCCCGAGCTCTTCGCCGATGATCGCGAAGATGAAGTCGTTGTCGGCCTCGGGGAGCCACGACCACTTGGCCTTCGAGTTGCCGAGCCCAACGCCGAGGACTCCCCCGGAGGCCAGCGCCCAAAGGCCGTGCGTTGTCTGCCAGCAGGTCGACTGGTAGGACTCCGCCGTGTTGCACCCGGAAAGCCAGGCCGAAATGCGGGTCGTGCGCGAGCTTGCGCCGGAGGTGATGATCGGCAGAGCGACCCCCAGAAGCAGCAGCGGAATGATGAAGAACTTGAGCCGCACCCCGCTGAGGAAGACGGACACCCCGACGAGCATCAGCAGGATCAGGGTCGTTCCCAGGTCGCCCCCTCGCAGCACCAGGGCGATGGCGATCAAAACGACGGGAACGAGCGGGACGGCCAGCTGCCGCCAGTCGGTGAGACGATCGCCCTTCTTGACCAGGATCATGCCGATCCAGATGGCGAGGCTGAGCTTCAGGAACTCGGACGGCTGCGCGCTGAAGGACCCGACGTGGATCCAGTTGCGGTTGCCGTTCACCGTGACCCCGAGCGGTGTGAACACGAGCAGCTGGAGCAGGATCGACACCATCAGCAGGTGCCAGGAGTATTTCTTCCAGCCCCAGACCGGGACCCTCGTGGCGATGAGCATGAGCGGGATACCGACGGCGGCGAAGATCCCCTGCCGGAGGAAGGCACCGAAGAAGTCGTGCGTGGCGACGAACTGCTCAACGCTCGACGACGACAGGACCATCACCAGACCGAACACCGTCAGGAACAGTGCCGTACCCAGGATCACGAAGAAGGTGGCGTTCTCCGCCGCGAAGAGGCGTCTCACGGCGACCACGGCGGCCCCCGAGGAGTTGCCGTCGGTCTCGCGCCCGCTGATCCTTCTGGCGCTAGCCTGCAGGCGTCGCGGGAGGCGCGATGGTGTGTCGGCCATCGGCGTCACCTCCCAGGTGGTCGTGGACTGCCCGGGCGAATGCGTCGCCTCGGGCGCCGTAGTCGGCGAACTGATCGAACGATGCCGCGGCCGGAGCGAGCAGGACGGTGTCTCCTGACCCGGCGACCTCAGCTGCGTACGTCACAGCCTGCGACATCACGTGTTCAGTCTCGGGCTCGTCGACCTCGAAGACGGGTATGCCGGGCGCGTGTCGCCGGAAGGCTTCCCTGAGGATCTCCCGATCACGGCCGATCAG
>JAODMX010000345.1 GCA_025464735.1 Frondihabitans sp.
CGCTGCTCCAGCTCCCGCGCAGCCTCGACGCCCTCGACGAGATCGCCGGGATCGTGGCGCGCCATGCCGATCCGGAGGTCGTGATCTTCGCCGGCGGTCGCCTCAAGCACATGACCCTCACGCAGAACGACGTGCTCGCCGCGCACTTCGACGTCGTCTACGCGGGGCTCTCGCGCCAGAAGTCTCTGGTGCTGACGGCGTCCGAACCGCGTGTCGCGCAGGATCCTGTGGCCTACCCCCTCGAGGAGACTCACGACGACCCCGTCCTCGGTGGTCGCCTCGTGGTCCGCGCCCACGGAGGGGCCTTCGCCGGCACCCGCGTCGACATCGGCACACGCATGCTGCTTGGCCTGATTGGCGATGCCGTGCCCGACGCCGCGACCATCGTCGACCTCGGCTGCGGTACGGGAGTCATCGCCGCGGTTGTCGCTCGGGCGCGCCCGGCGGCGTCGGTCATTGCGTCGGACCGATCAGCCGCAGCGGTCGCTTCGGCACGGGCCACCATCGAGGCCAACGGACTGACCGACCGTGTGGCGGTCGTGCGGGATGACGCGGCGTCGACAATTCAGGCGGGAACGGTCGACCTCGTCCTGCTCAACCCACCCTTCCATGCCGATGCGGCGGTGCAGCCTGAAATAGCGACGGCGCTCTTCGAGGCGGCCGCGCGAGTGCTCCGCCCGGGCGGCGAACTCTGGGTGGTCTTCAACTCGCACCTGCACCACCGACCGGTCCTCGAGCGGGTCGTGGGGGAGACACGCCAGATCGCGCGGTCGCCGAAGTTCATCGTGACCGCGTCGACGCGACGCTAGCCACCCGCGCTAGTCGAGCGCGCTAGCCCTCGGCGCGCCGGAGCACGTCGGTACCGCCGTCGAGTTGCTCGAACAGCCAGGCGGAGTTCCGCTCGGTTCCGTCACCCAGAAGAGCCTCGCGGACTTCCTGTTCATCCATGGCCTGCCGCGCTTCATCGCGCTTGGTCTCATAGCTTGATTTCGACATGGACGCCTCCAGATAACGTTCCGTTGTCTACCTCACACTCGGAACCCTGATCCGAGGTCCCGTCAGTGTCTACCCCTGCGCCCTGGTAACACAAGTGCTTTGCGTCGAATTTTTTCGCTCGCGGCGGGTGTGTTTCGGTGCTACGGCCGCTCGACGTTCTCGATGCGCAGTGATGCGTCGATATACGCGAGCAGCGCGCTGCCGTAGGCGTTCTCGGCGTCGGGGGCGGTAAAGGTCTGGATCTCGCCGCCGACGCTCGCCGTCACCTCGTAGTCGCCGCTCTCGGTGTGGGTGAGCGCGTGGAACGTCCGCCCGAGCAGCTCACGCATCTGGTCTTCGCGCGGCAGCCAGAGGGAGTCGTCGGTCGACACCGAGTCGAGCGCCCATTCGGTCGTCCCGTTGAACCCCAGCTCGGTGCCGGTGGGGTAGGTGTGCGCCTCGATCGTCATCTCGCTGATCGTGTACACCTCGGGGTCGCCGTCGTCGGCCTGGAAGGCCGCGCTTTCGATAAGGAACCGGTCACCGGTCGCGGGATGCCAGCGGAGGCCGGCGTCGCGGAGGGCGTGGGCGAGGGCAACGTCGATCATGCATCCAGTATCGCTGGCCGCGGCGCAGGTTGCATGGACTCTACCCATTGTAAGACATATGCATATCAGATAAACTGACTCGAAATCCACTCCACCGACCCGGGAGAAATGATGTCCGAGTTGCGCCTGGCCCCGACCGCACCGGCCGGCACCGCCGCTACCTCCCTTGCCACCACGCGCAACGCCTTCGACGCCCTTCGACTGCTCGCCGCGGTCATCGTGGTCTTCCAACATGGCAATGCCGACCTCTCCACAAACGCGCTGTGGAACATCGCCGGTCCTCTCGACGGCGTCGCCATGTTCTTCGTCCTGTCGGGGTTCCTGGTCTTCTCGTCCGCCGACAACATCGTCGCCCGCGGCCGGTCCTGGCGTACCTTCTTCGCGAACCGCTACCTGCGCATCGCACCGGCCCTCTATGTCTTCGCCGTGGCGGCGCCTCTCTCGCTCGTCGCTCTCGGTACGGTGCCCGCGTCGGCACTGGCCAGTCTTCCGTTCGCAGCCTGGCTCGGATCCTTCGCGGTTCTGTTACCCAACTTCAAGCCGGAGTTCTTCGCGCATCTCGGCTCGGGCTCGATCAATGGTCCGCTCTACACGATCCCCGCCGAGGTCAGCTTCTACCTCGTTATCCCGCTGATCTTCGTCGCCATCCGCACCTGGGGTTTTTGGCCGACGATCGCGGGGTTGGCGATCGTGTCGACCGCCGGATCCGTGGCTTCGAATCTCCTCGGCGGGGGTGTCGCTTCCGTCCTCCACCACACGTTCCTCGAGCGCGGCGCCTACTTCACGGTCGGTATCGTGCTCGCCCGGTACTGGCGTCGGATCCCTTTGCGATGGTGGCTTGCCCTCGTGGCGCTAGCGCTCGTCCTGGGCTTGCTCCTCTTGGGGCCCCAACCGTTGTTCGTGCCCGTGTATGGCCCGCTGAAGCCGCTGCTTCTGGCTGGTCCTCTGGCGTACGTCCTGCTCTACGCCGGCTTACGCGCGCCGCGGGTGTTCACGGGTCTAACCGCCCGCATCGGCGACCTCAGCTACGGTACCTACATCTGGCATGCCTTCGTGATCGCTGTCCTCGCGTGGTTCGGCATCGAGGGGAGCTGGGGCCCCGTGTTCTTGCTGCTTGGAGTGTCGCTGGGGCTGGCTGCGCTCTCCTGGTTCTTCGTCGAGAAGCCGGCGCTCCGGTTGAAGCGGGTGCGGTTGCGCGCGGCTTGACGGCTTCCGGTGCCCCAGCCGTTGTAGTGATGACGGGCGGGACGCTCTCCTGCCGAGCGGCAGTGGGTGATTTGCTCGCCGGTTCGCGCGACCATGGTTGCCGCGTCGCCCTCGGGCGAGGTGGCGCGGCGGCTTCGGGATGACGCCGCGGGGCGAGCGCGCGCCGAAGGTGAAACGCCCCGTGTCGTCGGCCGGTGCACTCGCGGACGGACGCGGTGCTTTGGGGTGTCCAGCAAGGAAACCGTCAGCGTGGAGGGCGCCCTTTCGGAGTGCCTGCGTGAGCCCGGCTGGCGCCGGTTTTCTTCACGATGATTCCGGCGACTGTGGCGGGGTCAATGCTGATGAGCCCGGCAATGACGGTAGCGGCGCTGAGAGCGGAAGCTCCGACACCCTTGAGGATATTTCGTACGAGTGGATGCTTGGGCTTTCGTGGGCGCGAGCCCATTGAAGCATACGAAGAGATGTAATCTATTGAATAGTACATATAGAAGCGAAGTGATCGAACCTTGCGCGGGACCGGCTGTCGTTTGTATCGGCGGGCTTGCGTCGGCCGGCGGGTCCGCGATCTCGCCGTTATCCTTCCGACACGCAGAAGGGGCACCCTTCGTGTGGAGGATGCCCCTTGCTGGTGGCTTTGGTTGGTTACTACTTGGCGACGATGAGGTTTTCGGCGCCTTTGTCGTCGACGGACGGTTTAGTGCCGTCGTAGACGATGTCGTTGGCGTTGCCGTAGATGATGAGGTCGTCGGCCGAGGCGATGTTGATGCGGGAGAGGTTGTTGCTGACGACGACGTGTGTGACGGTTCCGAGGTCGATATAGCTCTGACGGGCGGCTTCGGTGATCTGAACGGTGTCGCACTCGCCGGTCAGGGTGACATGGGAAATCGCCGAGTCGATGGTCGCGGTTCCGTCGACGCACTTTGCGGCGACCTTCTTGCTCGGAGGGGTCATGTTGCCGGGGGTTTTGCCGGCTTTCGGATAGCCGGATTTGCCGATGTGTGACTCGGAGGTGCCTGGTTTGGCGTCTTGGGTGACCACGGGGGACGGCGGTTTGGTGCTGTCGGCCTCGCTGGATCCGGAGGTGCAACCGGCGAGAGCGAGGGCGGCGATGATGCTGAGGCCGGCGAGGGGGAGAATCGGGGTCTTCACGGTGAGAGTCCTTTTCGCGAGGGCGGGTTGGGCAGTGTGAGGGGCGGGGGCCCGTGTGGGCCCCCGCCGGGGTGGTGCGGGGTAACGCGGTGGTGCGGGGTGTTACTTGACGACGATGCCGGTGACTTTGGCGGACTCGTTGGTGCCGGTCTGGGTCAGGGTGTAGTCGTAGGTGTTCGCGATCATGTCGTACGTGGTGACCGCCCAGGTGCCGTTGGAGAGCACCTTGGTCGTGGTCTTGGTCACGCCGTACTGGTTGACGATCGAGATGGTCTCGCCGGCTTTGCCGGTTCCGGTCCAGTCGAGGCGTCCGGAGACGCCGGCTTCGCTGTTCGAGGCGGGGGCGGTGATCGTGAGTGGGTTCGTCACGGCTTCACCCTTGTCGACGTTGAATGTCACCATCTTCTTTTCGGCGCCCATGGTGGCGTCGATCATGAACATCGACTGGGAGAGCCAGGTGGTGTATGTCCAGGAGCCGTCGGATTTGACGGTGGTCTCGCCGAGGACGCGGCCACCGTTGGCGCCCTGGAGCTTCACTTTCTGACCGGTGGTGCCCTTGCCGGTGAAGACGACGGTACCGGTGCTGTTGCTCACGGTCGAGCCCTCGGTGGGAGTCGTGATCTCGAGGGGCTGGGTGATGCCGGCGCTCTTGCGTACGTCGAAGGAGACGGTCTTGGTCTCGGATCCCATGGTGGCGTCGATGTCGAAGTGCGATTCGGACAGCCAGGTGGTGTAGGTCCAGTTGCCGTTGTCGTCGACGGTGGAGGTGCCGAGGACGCGGCCGCCGTTGGCGCCCTGGAGGGTGACTTTCTGTCCGGAGGTGCCGGTGCCGGTGAAGACGACGGTACCGTGCTTGTCGATCACGGTGGAGCCTTCGGTGGGTGTGGTGATGGCGAGGGGCTTCGTGACGCCGGTCTGACCGGGGTTCAGGGTGACCTTGTCGGTGGTGACGTTGTTGCCGACGGACGTCTGGGTAACAACGAGGTTGTGCTCCCTGGCGTCGAGATTCACATTCTTGATCGACCAGTTGCCGTTGACGAGGACGGTGCCGGTGGCGATGACGCCGGGCTTGCCCTCTTCGGTGACCTTCACCTGGCTGTTGGGCGCGCCCTTGCCGGAGAAGTCGAGCGGACCACCCGGGTGAACGAGATCGTCGATCGGGCTGGTGATGCTGACGGCTGCGCCATAGTCGAAGGCGACCGATGTCGACCCCACGTTTGTGCCCTTGATGGACTGCGTGACCGTGAAGATGTGGGTGCCGCCAGCGTTCGGAGCAGGGATGAGCGCGTTGTAGCGGCCGGTGGTCGCATTCGCGCTCGTGGTGGCGACGGTCTTGCCCGATTCGTTAGTGATCTTGATGTCGGCACCGGGCTGCGCGTTACCCGAGATCGTGATGTCGTCCGTGGCGGTGGCCGTGGAGCTGGCAACACCGGTGATGTTGGCGGCGTTCAGGGAGACAGTGATGTCCTTCTCGGAGTCAAGGGTCGACCCGACCCAGTTCTCCAGGTGGATCGTGTTGTCGCCGAAGTTCAGGTTCTCGACCGTGGCGCTCCACTTGCTCTCACCGTTGACGGGGACCTGCTGGTCGGCGCCGATGATGATCGTCGAGTTCGGCTTCCCCGTCCCCGACAGCTGAGCCGTCTGGTTGAGGACGTCGACACTGTCGACCTTCGCGTTGAGGCTCGCGTTGAGGCCCTCGAAGTAAGCTGCTTCGCCCGTCTTGACGGTCGGGTAGACGAGGTTGGTTTCTGTGGGCACGCCTACGTAGCCGTCGGAAGCCACGGCGTGAAGTCGTCCCGCATCGTCGATTTTGAACAACGATGCCGAGGTTGTGCACTGGCTTGTGAGGTAAAGCCGTCCCAGGGTCGAACCGTCAGTGAGGCAGGTGCCACCATACCCAGTGCCCCCCTTAGAAAAGAATGCCCTGAACGTGTCTCCGGAGACGACTGCGGAGAATGTCCACGCACCTTGCTCCGCTAGCGCCCTGCTTTCGAAGCGCTTTACGGCGGTGTCGCCCACGTAGCCGTAGTACCCGCCATCCCCTGTCGGGGTAATGAGCTGGAACTCTGTAGCGGGTTGAGGGACGCTCTTGCTTGAGGCGTTGGCTGCCGAGAGCTTCGTGGGACTTGCCAGAGCAGCAGGACCGAAGCTAAGCCCGGTCACGACGGTGGCGGCGGCGAGAGTAGCCGCGCCAGCGCCCTTGAGAATCTTTCGCATGAAGAGAGGAACTTTCTGTACGGGGCCCATCAGATCAACGGGCTGAACATGGATACAGAAATATTACACTCTACCCAGAGGATGTGCAATTCGACGTACAAGACAAGTGCTCTGGTGCTCCGCGGTTGATGGGTCTAAACTTGAGTCAGATCAACTCAAGTTTTCAGAAGGGCATCATCAGATGGCGAACATGCAGGGCGCGCCGGCTAGCGACGAAGAGCAGAAGAGCGCCCTCGAGCAGTACGGGATCGATCTCACCGCGATCGCGGCCAGCGGCAAACTGGACCCGGTCATCGGTCGTGATTCAGAGATCCGGCGCGTCAGTCAGGTTCTGACCCGGCGCACGAAAAACAACCCGGTTCTGATCGGCGAGCCCGGCGTCGGCAAGACGGCCGTCGTCGAGGGCCTGGCCCAACGCATCGTGGCTGGCGACGTCGCCGACTCCCTCAAGGGCAAGCGCCTCATCTCCCTCGACCTCGCGGCTCTCGTGGCGGGCGCCATGTACCGCGGCCAGTTCGAGGAGCGGCTCAAGGCTGTCCTGAAGGAGATCACCGAGTCGGAAGGGCAGGTCATCACCTTCATCGACGAGCTCCACACGCTGATGGGGGCGGGTGGCGGTGAAGGATCCGTGGCTGCAGCCAACATGCTCAAACCTATGCTCGCCCGCGGTGAGTTGCGGCTGATCGGGGCGACGACTCTCGACGAGTACCGCCAGTACATCGAGAAGGACGCCGCGCTCGAGCGACGGTTCCAGCAGGTTTACGTCGGGGAGCCGACGGTGGAAGACACCGTCGCCATCCTCCGTGGTCTCAAGGAGCGCTACGAAGCCCACCACGGAATCACGATCGCCGACAGCGCTCTGGTGGCTGCGGCCAGTCTCAGCAATCGCTACATCTCCGGCCGCCAGCTGCCCGACAAGGCGATCGACCTCGTGGATGAGGCCGGATCACGGCTCAAGATGGAGATCGACTCCTCGCCGGTCGAGCTCGACCAGCTTTACCGCGGACTCGTGCGGCTTCAGGTCGAGGAGCTCGCGCTCAAGAAGGAGAAAGACGACGCGTCGCGGGCGCGCCTCGAAGCGCTTCGCGCAGAGATCGATCAGCGCCAGAAAGAATATGACGCGCTGAACGCGCGCTGGCAGGCCGAGAAGGCCGCGCTCCAGGGCGTCGGCGACCTCAAGGGCAAGCTGAACGACGCCCGGATCGACCTCGACCGCGCCATGCGCGAGGGGCGTTATCAGGACGCGTCGAAGATCAACTACGAGACCATCCCCGGCATCGAGAAGCAGCTGGCCGACGCGGAGGCGATCGAGAATTCGGGCGACCGACTGGTCAACGACCAGGTCACCGACGCCGACATCGCGGAGGTCGTCGCCGCCTGGACCGGCATCCCGGTCGGGCGGCTGATGGCCGGCGAGACCGAGAAATTGCTTCATCTTGAGGGGGAGCTCGGAAAGCGGCTCATCGGGCAGAAAGACGCAGTGCGGGCGGTGTCGGAAGCCGTGCGGCGCACCCGCGCGGGCATCTCGGATCCTGATCGCCCCACGGGCTCGTTCCTCTTCCTCGGTCCGACGGGTGTCGGCAAGACGGAGCTGGCGCGGGCGCTGGCGGAGTTCCTCTTCGACGACGAGAAAGCGATGATTCGCATCGACATGTCGGAGTATGGCGAGCGGCACACGGTGTCGCGACTCGTGGGAGCGCCTCCCGGCTACATCGGCTACGAGGCGGGTGGACAGCTCACCGAGGCCGTGCGGCGACGCCCGTACAGCGTGGTTCTGCTCGACGAGGTCGAGAAGGCGCACCCGGAGGTCTTCGACATCCTGCTCCAGGTGCTCGACGACGGGCGCCTCACCGATGGGCAGGGGCGGACCGTCGACTTCCGCAACGTGATTCTCGTCCTGACGTCGAACATCGGCAGCCAGTTCCTCGTCGATCAGTCGCTTACTCAGGCGCAGAAGGAGGAGGCCGTTCAGAATATGCTCCGACAGGCATTCAAGCCTGAGTTCTTGAACCGCCTCGACGACATCGTGATGTTCTCGACACTCTCCGAAGACGATCTCGGCCAGATCGTGTCGCTCTACGTCGACCGCCTCGCGCGCCGCCTCAGTGACCGTCGACTCGAACTCGCGGTCACGCCGGATGCACGAGCCTGGCTCGCTGACCGTGGCTACGACCCGGTGTACGGGGCGCGTCCGCTGCGACGCCTCATGCAGCGCCAGATTGACGACAACCTCGCCCGGGCACTGCTCGGTGGCGAGATCAGCGACGGCGACACCGTGCTCGTCGATGTTGCACCTGACGGACAGGCGTTGATCGTCTCGCGGCAGGAGCTGTCGGAGCCCGACGCCACGACGCTGGACGACCTGCCTGAATAGTCGCCACTGAGCATTGCCGGACGTCTCCTGTCGGCGCCCGGCGATGCTCGTCTCACGCGGTTGGCGGCAGGTCCGCCAGCGGCACGTCCGTCAGCGTCCAGTCGCCATCCTCGTTGACCCGCGTCGTGCCGAGCACCTCGTCGCTGCCGGGCATCCGAACCTCGATCAAGGAGCCCGGTGCGCCCCGTCCTGCGAGGTCAACCGTGTCGCCCTCGACATCGCTGCCGTCCTCCGGGGACGTGATCGACACTGCGGCGCCGTAGTCCACCGAAAGCGGCGTCGGCTGCGACTCGAGACCGCCGACTGTCTGCGTGATGGCGAGCTCATGCACTCCGGATCCGAGTGCGTCGACCTCCGTCTCCCAGGCGCCGTCCTGAACCTCGGCGGTCGCGACCTCGTCTTCGCCCTGTCGGATCGAGATGGTTGCCCCCTCGATCCCCGTCCCGGACGCGAGTCCGCGCTGGTGGACATCCTCCGGGAACCTCCACGTCGCTGTGGGCGCGTCCGGGCGATCCCATGCGTCGACGTGGGCGTTGGCTGAACCGTAGCTCGTGCCCGCGATGCTCTGGGTGACCACGAGGTCGGCTCCGCCGGCGGGAACGCCCGTCACTGTCAGGATCCAGCGCCCGTCGCCTCCGACCTCGACTTTTTCCCCTGCGAGGGGCGTCGACACCGACGCGCCCACGGTCGCCGTGCCGGCGAGGGTCGCGGTGCCGACAGCGCCTTGCGTGACTTCGTCGACCCGGACGTCGCGCAGGTTGACGGGCGCGAGAAGGTCGAACTGTAGGCCGTCGGCGTAGCGCCGGTCGCGCGACGTGAGTGTGCCACTCGCCGGGTCGAAATCGATGTAGGACGACGTGGACGCCTGCGATCGGAGCGTCGTCCCGTTTGTGGCCTCGACGAAGCTGAGTTGTTGCGACGCGCTACCATCGCAGGTCAATGTGGTGACGCGGGTGCCCGACAGGCCGAGCGTGAGGCAAATGTCGCCGCGCCTGACGGGCCCGGTCGCATCCGGCGCCGGGAAGGACCAGGTGCCTGCGCGCGCGGCCGCCTGCTCCTTTGTCGGCCAGCCGGTGGCCGATGCGGGCTCGCCGAGCCCTGCGGGAACGGGCACGCCGACCCAGGTTTTCGTGCTGCCGGTCCAGAGCACGAAGCGGCCCGAGAAGCGGATGTTCTCAGCGGGGGCTGGTGCAGGGGCAACGGCGGTCGCGGCACTGCGCGAGCCGCCTGCGCCCGCGGGTTCCGGTTGGGCGTCCGCCGCTGTCAGGGGAACGGCGATCGTCGCGGCGACCGCACTCAGGAGCAGGGCGTACGGCACCGCTCGCAGGGTTTTCTTCACAGGGTTCCTCTCATCGTCGGGAGGCGACCGAACGGTCTGTTCAGGTCACATGTGTAATGTGCCATAACACCGA
>JAODMX010000364.1 GCA_025464735.1 Frondihabitans sp.
TCTGGACAAACACGGGCGTCGGGATCTACCTGGCGGTCATTCCGATGTTCGCCGGGTATGTCCTCTTCGGAGTCGGCCTCGCCCGAGTGCAGGCCAGCACCGCCATCGTCATCACTCTGGTCGAGCCCATCATCGCCGCCCTTCTCGCCGTCGTGATCGTGGGCGAACATCTCCCCCTCCTCGGATGGGTAGGAGCCGCCCTCATCGTCAGCAGCCTCGTAGCCCTCACCGTCCGCCTTCCACGACGGAGGACAGACATGGACAGTCAGAAACGGACAAGCACGATGGCCGGGGCGCCCGTCAGCCGGCCGACCTCGTCGGAGTCGCCGTGAGCTCGACATCGTTGGTCGAGGCGACGGCGGCAAGACGCCCCGGCGCAGCTTGGAAGCTCCAATAGAGGTTGGTATGGGCCACGACCGCATCCACCGGAGGCGCACCCCAGGCCGACTTGTCGCCAGCGGTGTGCGCGTCACCGACCAGAGTGACGTCATAGCCTCGCGTGAATGCCCCGTGGATGGTCGACCGGATGCAGGCATCCGTCTCGGCACCGGTCACGACGACACGACCGACGCCGGCCTGAGCAAGAGTGTCTTCAAGATCGGTCCCCTCAAACGAATCGCCGTACCGCTTGTGGATAAGCGCCTCGGAGTCGAGCCGGACCAATTCGGGCACGTACTCCCAGTCGGCGCTCCCCTCCTCGAGCTCACTGTCGGAGTGCTGAACCCACACGACGGGAACATCGTGCGCCCGAGCTCTCCGGACAAGCGCACCGATGTTCTCCACGACCTCATCGCGACGCCACGCATCCCCGACGACGCCGTTCTGGACATCGATAACGAGCAGAGCACTGTTCGGTCGATCGGTCAAAGTAGTCATGGCGACTCCTCACAAGTGGCAACTGAATGACGTGCCCACCACACTAAAACGGACCCCCGACACTCGGGGTCGGCCTGGAACTGGACTCCACGCGAGGCGTCAGGCGCTGATGAGACCGCTGAGCAACAGGAAGCCGCGGTCGACATGCAACTGCAGCGGGGTGCCAGGGTCCGATCGCCAAGCTCCGATCGCGTGCGCGAGAACACCCCACGCGGTCCGGGCGACGAGGGCCGCCTCGTCGGCGGACGCGCCACGGTCGACGAGCAGCTCAGTGATCAGGGCGACGAGGTGGGCCTCCTTCGAGACTGCCCGCTCGCGCATGGACGGCGTCTCCGCGACGAGAGCAGCGAGGCGGTCGCCACCCTCTCGGTTTGCCTCGAGGGGTGGAACGATCAGATCCACGGCGCGCCGCATGGCCGGCCAGAGCGGAACGTCCGGAGGCACCGACGCGAGGGCCTCGGTCACCCACTCCGTGAGGCGCCGCTCGCCATCGAAGAGCACCTCGCGTTTGTCCGCGAAGTGCCTGAAATAGGTCCGCTCGGTCACGCCCGCCTGGGCAGCAATCTCGGCCGTGGTCACGGCGTCAAAGCCACGCTCGGAGAACAACTCCAGCGCCGCCTTCACCAGGCGCTCGCGCGCTTCCTTCCCGCTTCTTGGCATGGGACCAGTCTAACGTCTGTAGCGACAGTTACTGTCACAACGTGGTAGCGTCTGCGACTGACACTACAAAGCACTACGACCACCTCACGAAGGAGAGAGTCATGAGCGCAGTCGAGTCCCGAGCCATCCGATTCCACGAAGTCGGTGAACCCCTGAACGTCCTGCGCGAGGAGCAGACTCAGGTCGCCGACCCGGGTGAGGGCAGGATCCGGATCCGCGTCGCCGCCACCGGACTGAACCCTGCCGACTGGGAGCTCTGTCGCGGCTTCATGCCCGGACCCCTTCCGCGCGGCATCGGCTTCGACGTCGCCGGCACCGTGGACGCGATCGGTGCCGGAGTCGACGACGTCACGGTCGGCGATCTCGTGTTCGGATCGTCGGACTTCGCCGCGCAGCCGAGTGCCGGCGCGGCCGACTTCGCGATCCTCAACCTGTGGTTCGCGGTCCCGGCCGGACTCGATCCGGTGAATGCGGCGGTGCTGCCGATGGTGTTAGAGACCGCGGTCTGGACCCTCGACCTGATGGGCGTGAAATCGGGTGAGACCGTGCTCATTCACGGTGCGGGCGGCATGGTCGGCTACACGGCCGTGCAGGTCGCCCTGCGTACGGGCACCAGAGTGATCGCTACGGCAGGCTCGACGTTCGCCGGCGACCTCGAGGGGTTCGGCGCCGTCGTGACCCCCTACGGCGACGGCCTGGTCCGGCAGGTCCGAGCACTCGCCGACGGGCCGATCGATCACGTGCTCGACGTGTCCCGGCCCAACACGGGTGCGATCGCCGCGCTCATCGAGATCGCGGGCGACCCGGAGCAGAATGGCGGCATGTGCGGTCGCTTCGTCGTTGCTCGGGCCACGTCCGATCGTCTGCCGACCCTGTTCGACAGCCTCCCCGCCGCTGCGGCCGCGGACGCGACCAACGCTGCCAACCCTGCCAATCCCACCAACGGCAGCCCCCTGCATGAGAACTACAACGTCGCACCGACCGACCCGATCGCGGCGATCCGCACGCGGCACGGTGAGCGCGAACTCGCGACACCGCGCTGGGGTTTTGTGCCGAGCTGGTACACCGATCTCACGAAGCGGCCCCAACCGATCAACGCGCGCATCGAGAGCGTCGAGGTCGCGCACACCCTCAGCCACTACGAGGTCTCCAAGGAGGTCAACAGCGTACGCAACAACGGGGCGCACCTGATCGACCCGCTGCGTTGACGGAGAAGGGGTGAACGGTGAGAACCGGGACGAATGTGGATTACGGAGTGTCGTAAATGTCCCGGCGGTGACCAAGCGCGACAACGATGACCAGGAGCACGTCGTCGTGGATGGTGTAAATGATCCGGTAGATTCCGACCCGCACCCGCATCCCCGGCCTTCCTTGCAGGGCCTTCGCGCCCGGCGGTCGGGGATCATGCCCGAGCAGAGCGATCGCGCCCTGGATCCTGCGGCGGTCTTGCGGGTCAATCTTCCGCAGCGCTTTCACTGCCGCTGGTCGAAGCTCGATGCGGTAGGCACTCATTCCCAGCCGAGGTCGGCCTTGACCTCGCTCCAGGGGATGTTCGGCCCCTCCTCGTTCATCGCGTCATCGAACGCGTGCGCGTCTTCCCTCTCCTCGAAGGCTTCCATCAGTCGGTCATACTGTTCCGGGCTGATCAGCACCGCGGCCGCCTTGCCGTGCCGCTGCAGAAACACCGCTTCGCGCCGGGCGCTCTCAATGACCTCGGGCAGCTTGCCGCGCGCGGCACTAACACTCATCGTGGACATTCCCCAAGTGTACAAAAAGCTACTACTTTTGTACAGATGTGCCGTTGCGGTAGCGCGCCCTCAGTGCTTGGCGAGCGACATGCTCTCTTCGACCTCGTCGAAGGACAGCCCGCGCACCGGAAGCGGACCGCGGTCGGTCGCCCGGAGCCCATCGAGCAGGATGGCGAGGTACCGCTGCCACAGGTCGGGATGCGCGTCTGTGCACATCGTGAAGGCCATTCCCAGCATGGCAAAGACGGCCGCGGAGTCGGTGGCTTCGACATCGGGTCGGAGAACGCCGGCCGCGCGTGCACGTTCGAAGATCGCCGTCACCGTCGGGGTGAGACGCTCCAGGACGTGCTGCTTGTCGTGGGCGATCTCGTAGCCCATGAGGAGCTCGTGGAGGCCTCGGTCGCGCGCCTGCTGCTTCGCCGAATTCTCGAAGAAGAAGACGAGAGCCTCCCACGGATCTTCGATCTCGAGCGCAGCCTCGGCCTCGGTGATCACCTTGTCGATGGCGTCCGCGAACAGGGCGACGGCGAGCTCCTGCTTGTTGGCGAAGTGACGGTAGGCCGTT
The DNA here is from genome assembly GCA_025464735.1 of Frondihabitans sp. The sequence goes on from JAODMX010000364.1 coordinate 3,850, forward strand.
CCGACCCCGACCCCGGCTCGATGCGCGACCTCGTCGAGGCTGGCTTCGAGCCCGCGCTCGGCAAAGACCTCTCGGGCCGCCTCGAGGAGCAGAGTGCGATTGCGAACCGCGTCTTTGCGCAGCGGACGGACCCCGGGGGCCGACTCGGTCGGCTCACCCGGGGCATCATCGGCCTCGATCGCATCGCTGCGCATCAGTGCGTGACCCTCATCAGTGCATTATCGCCGGTGCACCCTCGGAATCGTCGTCCGAAAGGCCCTGAGGAACTCCTCGAGGGAGCACGATGGCCGAGGCGACCGCTCCGAGAAGGAAAATTCCGGTCGCCCACCAGAATGCAACCGAGTAGCTGTGCACCGCGGCGAGCGCCGCGTTCTGCTGACTCGCCACCTTGCCCACAAGGAAGGCGGTGGCCGCACTCGACGCGATGGTGTTGAGCAGCGCGGTCCCGATCGAGCCGCCGACCTGCTGCACGGTGTTGACGGTTGCCGAGGCAACCCCCGCGTCGTCCGGACGAATGCCCAGCGTCGAGATGTTCTGCGCCGAGGAGAAGATCAGCCCGAGGCCGGCACCCATCACGAGCAGCCCGGGGAGAACGTTCGCCGCATAGGTGCTGTCCAGCTGGACGTTCGTGAACAGGAACATCGACAGAGCACCGAGGAGCGCGCCGAGCGGAATGATCACCTTGGGGCTGACACGACGCGTGAGCGGCGGACCGGCCACCGCTGCGACGAGAACGAGTGCGGCCGTCAAGGGCAGGAACGCGAGGCCCGTCTGAACCGGGGTGTAGCGGAGGTTCTGCTGCAAAAAGTACGTCATGAAGAGGAACACCGCGAACATCGCACTGCCCGAGACCAGCATGGCGAGGAAGCCACCCCCGCGCACCCGGTCGAGCACGATCCGCAGGGGGAGCAACGGGTGCTTCGAGCGGGTCTGGATGACGACGAACGCGACGAGGAGAACACCGGCGGCGATGAGGTAGCCGACGGTCGTGCCGGATCCCCAGCCATCGGTCTCAGCGTTGGAGAGGCCGTAGACCAGGGCGAAAAGGCCCGCGGTCACCGTGATCGTGCCCGGGATGTCGATGCGCGGACGGTGCTCGGACCGGTTGCGCGCCAGCAGGAAGATCGCGCCGGCGAGGGCGGGAACGACCGTGAGGATGTTGACGTACATGGTCCAGAGCCACGAGGCGTACTCGGTGAGGACCCCACCGAGCAGCAGACCGACAGCCGAACCACCACCGGCGATGGCACCGAAGATGCCGAAGGCGCGGGCTCGCTCGTTGCCGTTGCTGAACGTCGTGGTCAGCAGGGCAAGGAGGGCCGGGGCGAGCATGGCCGCGAACCCACCCTGGACGGCGCGAGCCGCGACGAGCATGCCGAAGCTCGTGGCGGCACCACCGACGGCGGATGCGGAGGCGAAGCCCGCCAGGCCGATGATCAGCATCGTCTTGCGCCCGACGAGGTCGGCGAGGCGGCCGCCGAGCAAGAGGAGGCTGCCGAACGAGAGCGAGTAGGCGGTGATGATCCACTGCCGGTTATTGTCTGTGAAGTGCAGGGCCGCCTGCGCGGACGGCAGTGCGATGTTGACGACCGTCGAATCGAGCACGATGGTCAACTGCGCGAGGGCGAGCATAGCCAGCACGACCCAGCGCAGACGATGCTGGCGGGCCTCGGCGGGGCCGAGAGCGCCGATGCCGGCGGCGACCGGGTCGAGGTCGCCCGTGACCGGAGAGGCTGGCGGCCGCACACCCGTCGGCGACGGGTTGATTTCGTTCGTACTCAAGGTTGCAGTCCCAACGTCGTGTCTGAAGTGGCGGATGCCGCCGAGATGTAGCGGAGGAATAACCTCCGTTTCTACGACGTTAGAGGACGCGAGGCTCTGCAGCCTCGACGTTTGCTGTGAATCCGGAGGCCACGCCTCCGATTATGATTGACGGCCCGGCCGCGACCTAACACCATCAACGGCAAGCTGCAGGATGCGATCGCGCTGGGCCTCGGATCCGAAGGGCGAGTTGGTCACGCCGATCACGAACCGCATGACATCGTCGATGTCGACGTCATCACGGGCCACCCCCGCATCTTGTGCCCGGGTGAGCAGCAGGCCACCGGATTCGTACAGGGCCTCCTTGCACGCCAAGAATGCTCCGGAGTCGCGATCGAGCGCGGTGAGCAGGGCGCTCTTGGTTGCCATGTAGCTGACGAAGCGCCGGATCCAGGCGTCCAGCGCCGGCCACGGCTCGAGCGTTCTGGCCACCTCGTCGCCATACCGGGCGAGATCGTCGACTTCGGACACGTAGACCGCCTCTGCCAGATCTTCGCGCGTCGGGAAATGGCGGTAGAGCGTCGCGATGCCGACACCGGCCCGCTTGGCGACGTTCGCCAGAAGAACCTCAGTGCCCTCTTCGGCAAAAAGGGCGTGGGCAGCCGCCAGGATGGCGTCGAAGTTCCGCGCCGCATCGACTCGGTGGGGTCGCCGAGCGGCCAGGATGTCGCTCACTGGTTGTGCCATTCCTGCCATCCAATCAGACTTCCTCGCGGGCAAGCGCGGTGATCGCCTCGACCTCCTCGCGGCTCAGCTCGATCGTTGCCGCGGCGAGGTTCTCCCGCAGGTGCTCGACGCTCGTCGTTCCGGGGATCGGGAGCGCGTTCGGGGTGCGGTGGAGCTGCCACGCCAGCGCGATCTGCTGCGCGGTCGACCCGTGCTTTTCGGCCAGGGGGTCGATGACGCGGTGGAAGCGCGCGCCGTCGTCGCCTCCGGGTACTGCCCCCGGATGCCACGGCGAGAAGACGAGGCCGCGTTCGGCGGCCACCTCGCGGACGCCGGCACCGAGCCGGACGGCGACGTTGTAGTGGACGGTCACGGCCGCGATGTCCGTGATGGTCAGCGCCGTTCGGAGCTGGTCGGCACTGACGTTCGAAAGACCGATGTGCCGGATCAAGCCGTCCTGACGCATCCCGGCGAGAGTGTCGATGATCTCCTCGAAGGGGGCATCCGTCATCGTCGGGGTGTGCAGGTAGTACAGGTCGATCGTGTCGAGCCCGAGCCGACGCAGGCTCATGTAGGCCGCCTGACGCAGATACTCCCTGTTGCCGACCGCCCCCATGTCGGCGTATTCGGGTCCGCCTCGGACGAACCCGCCCTTGGTGGCGATCACGAGGTCATCCGGGTAGGGGTGCAGGGCCTCTCGGATGAGCTCCTCGTTGGAGTGCGGGCCGTAGACGTCCGCCGTGTCGAGGAAGGTCACGCCCAGCTCGACGGCCTGGCGGAGGAGGGCGACCGCCCTGTCGTGATCGGGGTAGTCGCCCCAGACCTTCGGCCCGGTGAGTTGCATCGCGCCGAAGCCGATGGAGCCGCCGCTGATGTCGTTCGTCATGAATCGCTCTCTTCTTAGGTGCGAAGGTGCCTCGTACCGTGTCCTCTAAATGGAGTCTGACTCTCATATTACTGAGAGTCAGACTCCATTTCAAGAGCGCCGTACCTGGATCCTTGCCGCGAGGCTGCGAGTCTTCTACGGGTAGCATGACTAGAGCGACTGTGACGGGCCTCCTTCGCATTGGTATCGATCTTTCTCGTGAGTGGAAGGTGCCATCGAGCACCCCGGCGTTCGACAACCGACATGCCGCCGGAAAGCCACGACGATGGCCAAATTCGACGAGCGACTCGAATTGCCTCCGGGTGCAGCCGCGACCAGTTCAACGCTTCGACCTTTACCCCAATTCGGGGGTCGCCTCACGCTGCGTCAGGGTACAAACGGGCAACGGCTGAGCGTTAGGAAGAGGCCGATTCTCTTTGATTGGTAGCTAATTCATAGGCTTTTTACGGCTCTTTCAGAATTTTATCTGGGGTACATCGAGCCTTCGAGGCGAATCGAGGTCGTTGCGGCTCCAGACATTCCTCGCCATAGTGGCCGACACGAGGCATTCCGGTCTCCGGAGATTGGAAGACCCATGCGCCACCTGACGACTACCGTTCGCGCCGCCCGATGGCACCTTCTGGCCATGACTTTGGCCGTCGCGCTCGCCGCAGGCCTCATCGGAAGCGCTCAAACGAACGCACATGCTGACGCTTCCACTGGCCCCGGGGGACTGTTTGTGTCGAACAGCGCTCGGCTTTGGGACACCGGATCGGGCACAGGCGGCGCCCCGACGTCACCGCTCACCGCAAACCATTGGTACGCCGTCGGTGTTGACGGCGTGGGCGGCATCCCTGCCTCGGGGGTTTCGGCCGTACAGGTGAATTTCGTGGTTGTTAATCCCGTTGCCGCAGGAGGCCTCCACGCCGACAAGACCGGGGTTGCGACTCCGAATGCGTCCGTCTCCTACGTGAGTTACGGGACCGCCACCATCGCCAACGGCGGGACAATAGCCGTTGGGAGCGATGGAAAGATTCAGGTTGAGGTTTCGACAAGCGCGGGTCTCCGGATCGACGTCCAGGGCTACTACACCGCAGGCGCAACGGCGGCAGGCGGATATGTGCCCGTAAACGCCACGACCGTTGCTAGCCTGTCGCAGGTTTCTTCAAACACCTATAACGACCTGGCTATTCTTGGCAACGGACTGGTGCCAAGTAGTGCGTCGGGCGTAATGTTATCGATTTCCGAAGCGAACTCGACTACAAGCAGCGGTTACATCATCGCTTACCCTCAAGGCACAAGCCGCAGCACCGACACTTTGTATTGGCCCGCGGGCGAGAACTTTGCCTGGTCAACAGCAGTTGCCCTGCCAAGTTCCGGGCAGATCACGATCTACGTCGGCACAGGCGGGCCGATCACCCTGTCAGTTTCCGTCCAGGGGTACTTCACTCGCGAAGACGGAGGGTCTACCGCGGGAGCGTTCACCCCAGGAGCGACTCGCGTCTACGACTCCCGTTCGACAGCGTCGCCGATTGCAGCAGGAGACTCCGGCACTATCCAAGTCAGTGGCGTGAACGGAGTACCAAGTGTGGGTAGCGGCCTCGGGGCTGTGGCTGTGAACATCGCGATCCTTGCACCGCCCGGCATATCAGGCCACGTGGAGGCGTACCCTGACGATGACGAGCCCGGGGCGCAAACCCAACAGTTTTACGCTGGCACCACTTCTATCTTCGCCATCGTCCCGCTGGGTGCCGACGGCGGAATCAGCGTTCAGAACAGTTCGGGTGGAGCGGTCAACCTCGTCGTGGACGTAGAGGGTTGGTATCACGGACTGGATCCCGCGACAACTACTTGCCCCGGATCGATTCGAGACGGCTCCTGGGCGTTGGCTCCAGCCGCCGCCATGACTTGCGTGATCACAGTGCCTGTAGCACCGGCGGGTGGGTCGATCGATGTAAGCGTGGACGGTCAAGCGCCCACGACGGTCGCCTTGAGTGCAGCCTCAGGCACGACAATTCCTGTAGACATCCCTTCGGGAGCCGGCGAGCACTCGATATCGTCTGAGGTCAGCAGTCCCGGTTCGAAGCCCACTAGTGACAACACCATCACGTTCGGTTCAGGCAACTGGTCCACAGCAAGCCTCATTCCCAACATCCCCGACGGATCAAACTCCGACGACATCTCGCCAAACCTGTGGTTCACAACCGACGGAGCCCCCATTACCGAGGCGACAGAAATACACTATACAATATCCGTCCATGCTGACCTCTCGAATCCAGTGGTCGTTTCGAGTTCGACTTCCGGCACCTTTCAGGTGCCGGACGGAACCCTCACTCTCGGGACGACCTATTTCTGGGGTGCCGACATCCAGGGCCCAAACAACTATGACGGCTCGCCTGCGAAGGTCACGACACCGACGTGGTCGTTCGTGGATACGACAGACCCGCTCCTCGACCCAGATACGGCTGCTCAATCGGGCACGCTGAGATATAGTCCCGACTACGCCAGCAACACGGGATGCGCCAACGTCGTCGTCATTGCGCTTCGCGGAACCGGTGCCCCCGCCGGCTACACGCGCGACGCATCCAACTGGACCTACGAGGGAGGCGGCGGATTCGGCGGCATCGAGCACGTTCTACTGAATTCGCTGCAGCACATCGGCGGGCTATCTGTCCGCGGAGAGGCCATCCAGTACCCTGCCTCGGCTGGCTCCTACCCCATCAGCGTCGCGATCGGCGCGCTTCACCTGAAGGACGAGATGAATGCTCTTGCCAGCATCTGTCCTTCTACAAAAGTGTGGATCATTGCCCACTCGCAAGGAGCCGAAGCTGCTGGAGCCACGTTAACATTTTTCGGCAAACTCAGCAAGAAAGCCCAGACGAATTTCAAAGGCGCAGTGCTGGACGGTGACCCCACGTACCGCAATAACGAAGCGATAGACGCGCCGGGCAACGGTTCGCAGTCTGGAAAGTTATACGCTCTGCGTCTCGCAAAGTCGATGGACTATATACTCGGCACCAATATGAGTGGAACATCAAACCTGAACCTCGTCCGATCCTACTGCTTTTCGAACGACCGGTTCTGCCAGCTGACCGGAACATCATTGGATGTACACAACAGCTACGGAAATAAGA
>JAODMX010000374.1 GCA_025464735.1 Frondihabitans sp.
CTGCGGGCCGGAGGTCGTGCTTCCGGTCGCGCGGACGGTCAGGGTGTTCGTGCCCAGAGAGTCGATCGAAGCGGCGACCTGCTGGGCCGAGCCGTTTCCGACCGCCAGCAGAAGGATCACGGCGCCGACTCCGATGAGGACCCCGAGCAGCGTCAGGATCGACCTGAGCTTGTTCGAGAGAACGCCCTGGAGGCCCGACAGGACGACCTCGCCGAACTTCACGAGCGCCCTCCCGTCGCTTGGAGCGCTCGGTCGGAGAGCGGACGATCGCTGACGATACGCCCGTCGGCGATCGTGAGGACGCGGTGACTCCGCTCGGCGACGTCCTCCTCGTGCGTGATGATGACGATGGTTCGACCCTGCTGGGCCAGTGAGTCGAAGATGCCGAGGATCTCAGCGGTCGAGACGCTGTCGAGGTTTCCGGTGGGCTCGTCGGCGAGGATCAAGGTCGGCGATGTGACCAGAGCGCGGGCGATGGCCACCCGCTGCTGCTGTCCGCCGGAGAGCTGCTGTGGGCGGTGGTCGCCTCGGTCGGCCAGTCCGACGTCCGCCAGGGCCGCGATGGCCCGCTCGTGACGCTCCCGTCTGCCGACCCCCGCGTAGACGAGGGGCAGCTCGACGTTCTGCTGTGCCGTCATCCTCGCGACCAGGTTGAACGACTGGAAGACGAAGCCGAGCTCGCGGTTCCGGACCCGCGCCAGGTCGTTCTCGGTGAGCGATCGGACGTCGGTGCCGGCCAGCAGGTACTGCCCGTGCGAGGCCACGTCGAGGCAGCCGAGCACGTTCATGAGAGTCGACTTGCCGGATCCGGAAGGCCCCATGATCGCGACGTACTCGCCGACGCCGACCGTCAGGTCTATGCCGCGAAGGGCATAGACGACTCCCTCACCGGATCCGTAGACCTGATGCACGTCGATCAGTTGGATGGCCGCGGCTGTCGTCGGGTCGGACGCGAACGGCTGCAGGTCGGACATCAGTTCGTTCCGCCTGTGCCGCCGCCGCGCGTGAAGCCACCACCGCCGGTACCGCCGAAGCCGCCTGTCCCGGTGCCGCCGAAGCCGCCGCGTCCCGTGGTGCCGGTCGTACCGGTTCCGGTACCGGTTCCTGTGCCGGTCGTCGCGGTACTCGCGGTGCCCAGCGAGATCGTCTCGCCGGCCTTGAGGCCCGAGGTGATCTGGGTACCCTGACTGCCGACGACACCGAGTTTGACCGTCACGCTGGTCGTCTTGCCATTTTCGATCACTTTGACGGTGGAGGCGCCGCCCGCGGTCGTGATCGCCGCGGCCGGGACGTAGAGAGCGTCAGCGGAGGACGCCTTCGTGGTGATCGAGACGTCGGCCGTCTGGCCGATCCGGAGGCCCGACGGCACCGAGCTGAGGGTGATGGTGGTCGGGTAGGTCACGATCGAGTTGCTGGTCGTGCCTTCTGGCGCGATGGCGGTGACCTTGGCGGTCGAGGTGACGCCCGTGACCGCCGGGAAAGTCACCGTGGCAGCCTGTCCGACGGAGACCGAGGCGATGTCAGCCTCTGCGACATCGGTTGTGATGGTCATCTTCGAGGTGTTGGCGATCGTGACGAACCCGGTGGACGACGACGTCGAGGAGGTGGACGACGAACCCGTGGACGACGAACCGCTCGTGGTCGAGGCGGAGCTGGATCCGGATCCGGTCGATGTCGACGACGAACCCGTCGACGACGAGCCGCTGCTCGAGGAGCCGCTCGACTGGCCGACCGTTCCGTTCACGGCGACGACCAGGCCCGCGACCGGGGCGGTGAGTTTCGCATCCGCGACGTCCTGAGTGTCGGTCGTCACCGTGGCCTCGTCGGCGCTGACCTTCTGCTCGTCGGTGAGCACCGTCTGCTCGGCACTGTCGACCGACTGCGCGTTCGAGGAGGATCCGGAACTCGACGACCCGGCACTCGTGCTCGTCGTCGTCGAGGCGTCCTGAGCCGTGGTCAGTGCTGACTCGGCGTCGCTGAGAATCGTCTCGTCGTCGTCCAGGGCGGTCTGAGCGGTCGCCAGGGTGGCGGAGAGCTGAGTCGTGTCGAGCGTGCCGAGAAGCTGACCGGCCTTGACGGTCTGGCCGAGGGCGACGTTCACCGTTGCAACGGTGCCCGAGACGGCGAAGGTCGGGTTCGATTCGCTGACCGGCGCCAGGTTGCCCGATGCCGTGACTGAACTCGTCACCTGCCCCTGCTGCACGGTTGACGTGAGTTGAGTGCCCGAGGCCGCCGTCTTCGTCTTCGGCACAACGAGGAACCAGACCCCGGCGGCGATGAGAAGGATGACGACGACGAGGGCGATGATTGTCCAGGCCTGCCGAGTGCGTTGCATTGTATGAGGATCGAACTATCTCCTATCGCTCCGCTGCACGAAACATAAGAAGAACCTATGACACAGGCTCGCTTCAGACGCGGGCCCTACGTCGTCAGCGGCGTTGCGCGGGAGCCGCCTCGGTGAGGCCCAGCGGCCACGATCGCGGCCCCGTCGATCCGGCCGGATATTCGTCGAGCGGTACGGTGCCTTTCTTCCACGCGCGCAGCACGGGAGCGACGATCCGCCACCCCTCGACGGCCGCGTCTCCGCGGACCGACAGCGACGCATCGCCGTCGAGGATTCCCTGGAGGACCTCGCCGTACGCCGGCAGGTCTCCAGGGTTGAACTCCGCCACGAGTGAAGCGCGATCGATGACGTACGGATCTCCCGGGCCGTTCACGTTCAGTTCGAGCGACATCTCGTCGGGCGCAATGCAGATCCGCAGCCGGTCGGGCGCGGCGATCGTGTGGAACTCCGGAGGCACGTGGCTCGGTGCCTTGAAGGTCACGATGATCTCCCGGCGGTAGTCCTTCAGCGCCTTGCCCGAGCGGAGCATGATCGGAACGCCTGCCCAGCGCATGTTCTTCACTTCGACGACCACCTCGGCCAGCGTCTCGGTGCCGAGGTCCGGATCGACCCCCTCCTCGTTCTTGTACGCGGGCAGCTTGCGGCCGTCGATCGTGCCGGCGGAGTACCTAGCCCGACGGCTCGACGTCGGGTCGTTGTTCCAGATGCGGGTGGCACGGAGGGCGAGCTGCTTCTGGTCTCGGACGTCGGCCGCGCTGAGCGTCGACGGCGCCTCCATGACGAGCACCGCCATGACCTGGAGAAGATGACTCTGGATCATGTCGACGAGCGCGCCGGCATGGTCGTAGTAGCGGGCGCGGTTCTCCAGCCCGAGCTGCTCGTCGTAGACGATCTCGATGTTGTCGACGTCCCGATTCGACAGCATCGGCTCGATCAGGCGATTGGCGAACCTCAGACCGAGAAGGTTGAGCACCGTCGATCGCCCCAGGAAATGGTCGACCCGGTGGATCCGATTCTCGGGCAGCAACTTCAGGAGTTGCTTGTTGAGACGCTCGGCCGATCGGGCGTCGGTGCCAAACGGCTTCTCGAGTGCGAGGGTCGTCCCCTCGGGCAGGACGATCTTCTCGAGTTGTTTGCACGCGAGCTCGGTGATGGCAGGCGGCAGTGCGAAATAGAGCGCAGGAGGCACCTCACAGGCGTTGAAGAGGGCCTGGAGGTCGTCGGCCGACGTGACGTCCGACCGAATGTACGTCGTGGACGCCAGCAGCGCCTTGACGGCCGGCCCTTTCGCTCCCTCGGTCGCAAAGGAGTCGGTCACGCGCTCTTTCCACTCGGCGTCGCTCAGGTCTTCGACGCCCGCGCCGATCAACTGAACCCGCCGATTGGGTTCGTGGGTCAACAGCATGCCGAGCCCCGGCATGAGAAGGCGGGCGGCCAGGTCGCCCGAGGCGCCGAGGATGAGGAGGCTGGACTTCACGTCGGTAGGCATGCTCTGGATGCTATTCCCCCGGTGCGGACGAGCGCCCAGTGGTCGTACTGTGAGGCTCATGTCTCTTGTCGACGCCCCGCGCACCCGCCCAGCCGCGATCGAGCAGGGTGGCATCGAAGCTATCCCCGCAGACCGCCGCCACGGATCGCCGTGGCAGCTCTTCGCCACGTGGAGCTCGCCGAACCTCGAATTCGCAACGGTCTTCGTGGGGGTGCTCGGAGTCGCGTTCTTCGGCCTGAGTTTCACCTCGGCGATGATCGCGATCGTGGTCGGCGTGGCCCTGGGAAGCCTCACCCAGGGGCTCCTGTCCACCTGGGGCCCCCGGGAAGGGCTGGCGCAGCTCGTGCTCAGTCGCACGGCGTTCGGATACCGGGGCAACATCCTGCCCGCGGGAATCAACACGCTCATGGCGGGCCTCGGCTGGTTCGCCGTCAACTC
>JAODMX010000381.1 GCA_025464735.1 Frondihabitans sp.
GGCGTAGACGTCCACTCCCTCGACGATCTCGACTTCGCTGCGCGAGCCAGCCGGGGCATTGATCACATACGGTGCTTCGAGGAACGGGGCACTCGCAGCCTGCGCGAACTTCGAGCTGAACTCCCCGAAAGTGAGGTTCTCGCTGCGCGTGGTAATGAGCGAGAAGGCCGCGGCATCCCAGAACGCGGTTGAACCTCCGTTGCCCATGACGATCTCGTAGCCTTCCGGGATGCGGAAGAGATCGGCGAGGCCGGCCTGCACGCGTCCGACGAGGTCTTTGACGGGCGCCTGGCGGTGGGAGGTGCCGAGGAGAGACGCGCCCGCCCCGGCGAGATAGGCGAGTTGTTCCGGTCGTACCTTCGACGGGCCGCAGCCGAATCGTCCATCTACGGGCAGCAGGTCAGTGGGGATGATCAGGTCCGGCATGATGGCAATTCTATTGCGCGTCAATTGCGGGTCGTTCCGCCCCCGGCGCCGGAATGCCCGGCGGCCTATGCAGGTTAGGCTTACCTGAGAAGTCGCGAGCAGAAGTGTGGAGGCAACCATGGCGGACCTGATTGACACCACCGAGATGTATCTGCGCACGATCTACGAGCTCGAGGAAGAGAACATCTTTCCGCTCCGCGCACGCATCAGCGAGCGGCTCGGGCACTCCGGCCCCACGGTTTCGCAGACCGTCGGACGCATGGAACGTGACGGACTGGTCGTGGTCGAGGGCGACCGGCACCTCTCTCTCACGACGGCGGGACGCAGCAAGGCGATCCACGTCATGCGCAAGCACCGACTCGCCGAGCGTCTGCTCGCCGATGTGATCGGCCTCGACTGGGCTCTCGTCCACGAGGAAGCATGCCGCTGGGAGCATGTGATGAGCGAGTCTGTCGAGCGGCGGATCATCGAGATGCTGGAGCATCCCACACACTCCCCGTACGGCAACCCGATCCCCGGCCTCGACGAACTCGGTGACCACGCGGCCGGCAATTTCGCGGATGGAGTTGTCAACATCGTGAACTTCGTGCTCGGCGCGGTCGGACCGGTCAAGGGCGTCATCCGTCGTCTGGGCGAGCCGGTGCAGTACGAGGTCGAGCTGCTGGAGCAGCTGCGATCGGCGGGAGTGCTTCCGGGGGCCAAGGCGAGTTTTTCCCGGTCCGGATCGTACGTGCTGGTCGAAGTCGAGGGTCACGGCGAGGGCCTCGAGCTGCCGAACGAGGTCGCCATCCACGTCTATGTGGGCATCTGACTGCCCGGTTTTTTGACGTTTCGAGGTGACAAAAAGGTAACGGTCCCGTAGCCTTGGCAAGTCCACACCACCCACAACGCGGTAAATGGACCCGAAATCAGAACGTCTCTCTCACCACCTTCTGTTTTCGAGAATGCTCATAGTGAACGAAAGGGTTGGGGCGACTACCTAGTGTCGCCGGGACGCAGGAGTAATACTCTTGACCGAACTAGAACCACGCACGCCCGCAGGAACACCCGAAAAACACGCTCCACACCGGCCCGCCTTGCGTCATCGTCGCGGCCCGCTGAACATCGCCGTCGTCGCCATGGCGACCGGCCTCATCGCGACGCTGGCCCTGCCCGCCTACGCGAGCACCCAGTCGGGTTTCTCCAGCGAGTCGAAGGCGTCTACCGCCCAGCTCGACTTCGTCAAGCAGAACGCGCAGAGCCTCGTCGTCACCCCCACCGTGGCCGTCGCCACCGCCCAGCGTGACTCGTATACGACCACCCTGCCCGTGCAGATGAAGCCGGCAGCCGCCGTCGCAGCATCCCGCGGCGTTGCAATCAATCCCGGCCTCCCCCCGTTCAGCCTCGACGGCATCGTCGCCGACGGCATGCAGTACGTGGGCGTGCCATACGTCTACGGTGGCGCGACTCCCGCCGGCTTCGACTGCTCTGGTTTCGTGCTCTTCCTCTACTCCCACGTCGGAGTGCATCTCGCCCACAATGCGCGTGTGCAGGGGGACTCGGGAACCGTCATCTCCCGCGCCGATGCCCGCCCGGGCGACCTCGTGATCTTCTCCGGCGGAGGACACGACGGCATCTACATGGGCGGCAACATGATCCTCGATGCACCGAAGCCAGGCGGCTCCGTCGGAGTGCGCGAGATCTGGAGCAACAGCGTCTTCTTCGTTCGCATCGGCATCTAACAGTCGCTTAACGCCTCGTGAATCGGCGCGCCCTCGCTCAGAGGGGTGCCGATTCTGGGTTACCCTAGGATTCTTGCAATTCTGAGAGTTGATTTCGGGAGAGCCGAATGTTGAGAATGCGCACCATCCAATCCGTGGATGCGCGCGCGCTCTTTTTCATACGGCACAGCAGTCAGCCGCGCGTGTTCCACTGCGCGCTCGACCTACGGGCACTGTCTTTTTGACAGTGCCTTTTTGTTTGGCTGCTCGCTCCCAACTTTCGAGGTTGCAAGGTGCATCGATCTGCCTGGAAGCCGTCCAGGCATCTTCGAAAGGATAAGAATGCGCACGCTGGTCCTCAACGCGGGCTTCGAGCCCCTCGCCGTGGTGTCCTTCAAGCGAGCACTCGTGCTCGTGATGAACCAGAAGGCGACGATCGTCGCGGCGGATGCTGCGCATCCGGTCTGGGGATCGTCCGGCTCCTACGATCGCCCCTCGGTGATCCTGCTCACGCGTTACGTTCGCATTCCCAACTCGCGCCTGATCCCGGTGTCGCGCCGGGGCGTTCTGCGCAGGGACGGACAGCGCTGTGGATACTGCGGCGGTTCGGCGAACACGATCGACCATGTGCTCCCTCGCTCGCGCGGCGGGCAGGACAGCTGGGAGAACCTCGTGGCCTGCTGCCTGCGCTGCAACAACGTGAAGGGCGACCGCACGCCGAGCGAGATGAACTGGACCCTGCGCATCCGTCCCCAGCCGCCGCACGGCACCTCCTGGCTCGTGCGCGGCGTCGAGCGCACGGACGAGAAGTGGGAAGAGTTCCTGGCGCCTGCGGCGTAGCCGCGCGCGGCTTGCGGGTTGAGTAGCGCGCGAAGCGCGCGTATCGAAACCCCAACCCTTCCCCTCCGCTAAACTCGTCGAGCCAGCCTCTGTAGCTCAATGGAAGAGCAGTTCCGTCCTAAGGAAACGGTTGGGGGTTCGAGTCCCTCCAGGGGCACCCAGATGTCAATGATTACGGCGAATCGTGCATTCGAGTTCAACCCCCATTCTGGCCCGAAACACGAAAATCCCGTGAAAATCCCACGATAACTATGTAGGCGCAACAGGGCGGCCAGGTGACGAGCGCGCATCCGCCGGTGCCATCGCCTCATCCGCGCTTGCGGCGCGATCGTCGTAACCAACGCCGACGAGGCAACCGAGCTCTGAGAAATCGCTGGTGGCTCTCCCGGGCCGCCAGCGATCCAGGGCACGACGAACGATCTCTCCACGACATCAGCTGCGTCCTCGAAAGCGCTTGATCTTATTATCTGCGTGCCTAAGCCAGCAGCCCTGCTCTGGCGGCGCAGACCACACCGGAAACCAGTGGAGCGACTCATCAGGTGTGGCGTCTTGAAGGTTTGCATCTGTCAAGAAGCGAAAGTCGTATCGTAGCCCGGCCTCGTTGTTCTCGCCCTCACCAAGCACATTGAGGTAAAGCTTGCGAACAGGGTAATTGTCGGGATTTTGGGTCCAGGCGCGTGCTGTCTTGTAGGCCCAGGAGCCGCGCAGCCCAACAATGAGTGACCTCAGCCGTTGCTGCCCATCGAGCATCGCGGTGACGGTTTGACCGGAAGGAAGGTCCAAAGTCGGGTTATACCGGTTGTTGAACTCGTTGTAGTCCTTGAGGAATCCGTAGAAGCGAAATTTCATCGTTCCTCGGCGGGCGTGGAAGCGTAGTCGCGTCGGGTATGGGCGCGATCTTCCTCACCCAGCTCGTCCAGTTGCTCCTGGCCACGGGGGCTCCGACTTCTGCCCAGCTGCTCGCGCAGGCGTTGGCCATCGCGCTTGCGGTAGCGCTTCGAACAGTCATTTCCCGTTTCGCGCACCGGGGGGGCAACCAGACGCGATTCTCCAGACGGCTCTGCGCCAGTTGCCTGAACGCTATCGTCGTGCGTCGGCCATGGGCAATCCGGCCCACGCTCAGCCCGTCCGCTGACGAGCTCTCGTGTGCTCGAGCAGTGTCTGGATCGACGCGTCTGCGAGCTCGAGCACCGTGCCGTCGGGGTCGGCGCAGAAGCAGAGCGTCGACGCGCCCCATTCGGTGATCGGCACGACCGTTGCCCCACCCGCACGTTCGACGCGTTCGAGGGTCGCGGGCACGTCATTCACCTCCAGTCCGATGTGGAGGATGTTGAGCAGCTGCCCGGGAACCCGACCAGTGGGTGCGACGGGGTCCGTGAACTCGACCAGTTCCATGACTCCGCGGTCGAAGCCGATCTGCCGCATGCGGAAAGAGACGCCGTCCGGACCTCCGACCATTCCGTGAGCGAGCGCGCCGTCGACCAGAAACGGCTCGGTCAGCTCACGTGCTCCGAATGCGGCGCGATAGAACTCCGTGGCCCGGTCGATACTGGCGACCCTAATCGCGACGTGGTCGTTGATGTAGGTGAACCTTCTGTTGTTCATCGCGCGCACCCGCCGATCGCTAGTAGGTTAGAGCATAGTAAACCAAACGATCGGTTTGTTGAAGGGTGGATGTCGACCATGGCCAGCAGTTGGGTCTATGACGGAGTGAGGACGCCCTTCGGGCGATACGGCAAGGGTCTCGCCGCGACAAGGCCGGACGATCTGGCCGCGTTCGTGGTCAGAGAGTTGCTGAATCGCACCGAGAAACTCACCGATCGCGTGGAGGAGGTCGTGCTCGGCGACGCCAACGGCGCCGGCGAAGACAATCGCAACGTCGCGCGCATGGCGGCTCTTCTCGCCGGCCTGCCGACCTCGGTGACCGGCGTCACGGTCAACAGGCTCTGCGGTTCCGGTCTAGAGGCCGCCATTCAGGCCAGCAGGATGATCGAGACCGGGGATGCCGAGGTGGTGATCGCAGGCGGTGTCGAGTCGATGAGCCGCGCGCCCTGGATCCTGCAAAAGCCCGAGCAGGCCTACCCCGCCGCCAACCAGACGCTACACTCGTCGACCCTGGGCTGGCGAATGGTGAATCCACTCATGGACGAGCGCTGGACGATCCCGCTCGGGCAGACAGCCGAGAACCTCGCCATGAGATTCGACATCAGTCGCGAGGAGCAGGACGAGTTCGCGGTGCGTAGCCATCTCAACGCGGCGCGCGCTCAGCGGGAGGGGGTGTTCGAGGGCGAGATCGCGCAGGTTCAGGGCACCACGCTCGTCGCCGACGAGGGGGTGCGGCCGGAGTCCAGCATGGCGAGCCTCTCGCCGCTCAAGCCGGCATTCCGCACCGACGGGACCGTGACCGCGGGTAACTCGTCCCCGCTCAATGACGGTGCCACGGCACTGCTCATCGCCGACGAGAACGCCGACCTCGGTCGCGAACCGCTGGCGCGCATCGTCTCCCGCGGAGCAGCGGGGAACGACCCCGACATCTTCGGGATCGCCCCCGTCGAAGCTGTGAATCGAGCGCTCGCCCGCGCCGGCAGGACCTGGGCCCAGGTGGATGTCGTCGAACTGAACGAGGCGTTCGCAGCCCAGTCCCTGGCGTGCCTGCGGCTCTGGCCGGACCTCGACCCGGCGAAGGTGAACGTGGATGGCGGCGCGATCGCGATCGGTCATCCGCTCGGGGCGTCGGGTGCGCGCATACTGTTGCACTTGGCGCGATCGCTCGAGCGCCGCGGCGGGGGAGTGGGCGTCGCCGCCATCTGCATCGGTGTGGGGCAGGGTCTCGCCGTCGTGCTGGAGCGATAGATTGTTGTAACAACCGACTGGTTGTTTGGTAGTGTCATCGGGATCGTATGTCGAACAATGGAGTTTTGGGATGAGCGTCGTATCCACCCGCGATGAGGGCGGCGTCGTCGTCGTCGTGATCGACAACCCGCCCGTCAATATGGGCAACGCGGCCCTGCGTCTGGCGTTGCTGGAGACCTTCGAGGGGTTGCAGCGACGGACCGACATCGTCGGAGTGGTGATCTCGAGCGCGCTCGATCACTTCTATTCGGGCTCCGACATCAAGGAATTCGACGGCGAGGTCTCGCTGCCGCTCCTCACCGAGGTGATCAAGCTCATCGACGCACTCGATGTCCCGGTGGTCGCCGCTATGAACGGCCTCACGCTCGGCGGCGGGCTGGAGGTTGCGCTCGGGTGCGACGTGCGCATCACGGAACCCAAGGCGAAATTCGGGTTGCCCGAGACCACCCTCGGCATGCTGCCCGGCGCCGGCGGCACGGTGCGTCTGCCCCGGCTGGTGGGTGTTCCGAAGGCGATCGAGATGGTCTCGACCGGCAAGCCTGTGTCTGCTCAGGATGCTCTGTCCCTCGGCCTCGTCGACGAGATCGTCGAGCGCGACGCGCTCCTGGTTACCGCGATCGACCGGGCGCGCCACTCGTCCAAGCGTCGAATACGCCTCGAGACGCCGCCCGAGGCGACTCGGCAGGAGATCGACGACGCCGTCGAGGCGGCGAGGTTGAAGGGCAAGGCGCGGCCGAACGTGACTCGCGCCGTCGAGATCATCCAGGCCGGCGTCGCGCTCGACAGCGACGAGGCGCTGCGGCGTGAGCGCGCGGCATTCGACGAGTTACGGCTCGGCGACGAAGCGCGCAACCTTCGGTACCTCTTCTTCGCCAAGCGCACCGCCGCCAAGGCGCTGGGATCGACCAAGGATGCAGCGCGAGTGTCGAGGGTCGGGATCGGCGGAGCCGGCACCATGGGATCGTCGATCGCCGCGGCGTTCCTGGGATCCGGGGTGGCGGTGACCCTGTTCGATGTGAACGCCGAGGTGCTCGATCGCGCGCAGGCGCAATTGGAGGAACGGACGGGGCGCGCACGCCGCTGGGCGGAACTGACGCTCACCTCGGACATCGCCGACCTCGCCTCCGTCGACTTGGTCCTGGACGCGGTCTTCGAAGAGCTGGACGTCAAGTCCGCTTTTTTGCGGGATGCCGAGGCCGTGGTCGGCGAGTCGGCCGTCTTCGCCACCAACACCTCGTATCTCGACGTGAACGAGCTCGCCCGGTCCCTGCGCTCGCCCGGTCGTCTCGGCGGCCTGCATTTCTTCAATCCGGCCGACCGGAACCCGCTGGTGGAGGTCGTGCGGGCGGCGGAGTCGACCGACGCGACGATGGCGAGCCTGGCATCCGTCTCCCGCACCCTGGGCAAGACCGCCATCGCTGCCAACGTCGGTGACGGGTTCGTCGCCAACCGCGTCTACGCCGACTACCGCGGGCAGAGCGAGATCATGCTGGAGGATGGCGCCTCGCCCGAGGACGTCGATGCCGCGATGGTGCAGCTCGGCCTCGTGATCGGCCCGTTCGCGGTCGGCGACATGTCGGGACTCGACATCGCCTGGTCGCGCCGAAAGAGGCTCGCTGCGACGCGCGACCCGGAACAGCGCTATGTCTCCATCCCCGACACCCTTTGCGAGGCGGGTCACCTCGGTAAGAAGACCGGCGCGGGCTGGTACCTCTATCCCGACTGGGCGCCCCGGGGGCAACACGACCCGTTCGTGGAGAACGTCATCGTGCAGGCGCGCGAGGCGAAGGGAATCACCCCGCGATCGATCTCGGCGGCCGAGATCCAGCAGCGGGTCCTGTGCGCGATGGTGGTTGCCGCGGCGACGGTGGTCTCGAGCGGGATCGCGCATCAGGCGAGCGATATCGACGTGGCTCTCACCGAGGGTTTCGCCTTTCCCAAGTGGCTCGGCGGCCCGCTGCGGTATGCGGCCGCACAGAGTCCGGAATGGCTGCTCGAGGGACTCCGGATCGTCTACGAGTCCGACCCGATCGGCTATTCCCTCGCGGAGCCCGCATCGCGGGGAGAGATCGCGAGGCCGATCGCGGATGTGCTGGACACGGTGTCCTGACACATCGAACAAATCAAACGATTGGTTGATTCGGCACGGCGATCCATGGTGTACTGAACGTCAACCGCAGAAACGAAGCGAGAGATCGAGCATGAGAATCGTCGTCCTCATCAAGGAAGTCCCCGATACCTGGGGCGAAAGGCGACTCGACCCCGGCACGAAGCGTGTCGATCGGGCCGGGTCGGAAGGCGTGCTGGATGAGATCGGCGAACGCGCCGTCGAGGCCGCACTCTCCTACAAGGATGGCGCGAGCGACACGGAGGTCGTCGTGGTGAGCATGGGCCCCAACTCAACCGGGATCCTTCGGCGCGCGCTGGCGATGGGCGCGACATCGGCCGTGCACATCCTCGATGATCGGCTCGTGGGATCCGACCTCGGGTGGACGGCCGCCGCGCTCGCCGCGGCGATACGGCGGGTCGGCTTCGACCTCGTGATCCTGGGCGGCGAATCGACCGATGGTCGGGGCGGCGTCGTTCCGGCGATGGTGGCCGAGCACCTCGGGGTGCCGCTCGCGACCGGGCTGAGCACACTGGCCATCGCTCCCGACAGCGTGCGCGGCGAACGCACGGCCGACGACGAGACCCTCGCGCTCAGCGCGCCCCTTCCTGCCGTGGTCTCGATCACCGAACGGATGCCGGACGCGCGATTCCCCTCGTTCAAGGGCACCTTGGGCGCCAAGAAGAAGCCGCTCGAGGTGCTCTCCGTCGCCGACCTCGGAGCGGAGGTCGTCCAGACGATCGACGAGGCCGCGCGCTCCGTGGTCGTCGAGATCACCGAGCGTCCGGCGCGGGTCGCCGGTCCGAAGATCGTGGACGACGGTGGGGCCGTCGCCCAGCTGGTCGATTTCCTCGCCTCCAAACAACTCGTCTGACGGGACGCCATCATGTCGAACATCCTCACCTTCATCGAACTGACGTCCGAGGGGGCGCCGCGGTCGAGCGCGGGTGCGCTGCTGCAGGTCGCCTCCCGGCTCGGCTCACCGGTGGCCGTGATCGCCACGGCGCCCGACCGCGTCGATGCGGCCGTGTCCGCCCTGGGCGCCCTCGGCGCGGAGCAGGTGGCGGTGCTCTCCAGCGACACCGCGCAGACCACGGTCGCCGCCGCCCAGACGGATGCCGTAGCCGCCGCAGTGCGCGTCTTCGAGCCCGGGCTGGTGCTGCTGCCGCACTCGGCCGAGGGCCGGGACGTCGCAGGTCGAGTCGCCGCTCGGCTGAATGCCGGCATCATCGTCGACGTCGTCGACCTGCGGGCCGACGGAGACACTGTGCACGCGACGACGAGCGCGTTCGGCGGGGCATTCGCGGTGGATTCCGTGGTGGAGGGCGGCCTTGCGGTCATCACCGTGCGCCAGACCGCCGCGGACGATGTCGTGGCGGCGGCGCGGCCGAGGGTGACCGAACTCGAGGGGACGGAGTCGACACCGGCTGCCGTGATCGAGAGCCGTTCGTCGGTCGGATCCGTCTCCGGTCGACCGGACCTGCGCAGCGCATCCGTCGTCGTCTCCGGTGGACGAGGCGTGGGATCGAAGGAGAACTTCGCCCTGGTGGAGCAGTTGGCCGACGTGCTCCGGGGCGCCGTGGGCGCCTCGCGTGTCGCCGTCGACTCGGGCTACGCGGCGCAGGCGCTGCAGGTGGGCCAAACCGGCCGCACGGTATCGCCCGACCTCTATATCGCCCTCGGCATCTCGGGTGCCATCCAGCACCGCGCTGGGATGCAGACCGCCAAGACGATCGTGGCCATCAACACCGACGCCGACGCACCGATCTTCGACATCGCCGACTTCGGCGTGGTCGGCGACCTGTTCTCCGTCGTGCCTCAGCTGGTGAGCGCCATCGAGGCCCGACGGTCATGAGCCAGTCTCCGGCCGGCTCGGTGAGCACTCGAAGCCCGTGGTTCCGGCTGGTCTGGATCGCGCCCATCGCCGTCGTCGCCGCGGTCGTGATCGTGCTCCTGGCCCAGTGGGTGCGCTCGCTCGATCCGGTGCAGTCGTTCCTCACGCGCTACCCGGGAAGCGCGCCGCTTCCCGACGGCGCACCCGTGGGCTTCCCGGCATGGCTGAACTGGCAGCACTTCCTCAACTCGCTGTTCATCCTGCTCATCATCCGATCGGGCTGGGAGGTGCGCACGGCCAAGCGTCCGACCGCCTACTGGACCCGGGACAACGCGCGCCTCTTCCACACAAAGAACCAGCCGAAGCGCATCAGCCTGCAGCTCTGGTTCCACCTCGCCCTCGACATCCTGTGGGTGCTCAACGGTGTGGTCTTCATCGTGCTGCTGTTCGTGACCGGGCAGTGGATGCGCATCGTGCCGACCAGCTGGGAAGTCGTCCCCAACGCCGTCTCTGCGACGCTGCAGTATGCGTCGTTCAACTGGCCGACGGAGAGCGGCTGGGTCAACTACAACAGCCTGCAGCTCATGGCCTACTTCGTCACCGTATTCATCGCGGCCCCGCTCGCCATCTTCACCGGGGTTCGGATGTCGGGGCTCTGGCCGCGCGACGCCGTGCGCCTGAACCGCGTCTACCCTATAGAGCTGGCCAGGGCGGTGCACTTCCCGATGATGCTCTACTTCGTGCTGTTCGTGATCGTGCATGTCGTGCTGGTCTTCGCGACCGGCGCACTACGCAACCTCAACCACATGTATGCCTCCCAGAACGCCGTCAACTGGGTCGGGTTCGGCTTCTTCGCCGGTTCCGTCGTCGTCATGGCCGCCGCCTGGATCGCGGCGCGCCCGGTCCTCCTGAGACCTCTCGCTGCACTGACCGGAAAGGTGAGCCGATGACCGTTGGCACTGAGTTCGAGACCCTGACCATCGTGCAGGAGGAACGGATCGCCTGGCTCACCCTCAACCGGCCGGAGAAACTGAACGCGCTCAATGACACGTTGCTGCGCGAGCTCGGCGAGGCGCTCGACTACATCGGCGGCCTGCGCGAGGTGCGCGTCGTCGTGCTCCGCGGCGCGGGCCGAGCGTTCTGCGCGGGCTACGATCTTTCGCCTGACGAGGGCGAGATCGGCAAGTCCGAGGAGCGCGGCACAGTCGAGGAGCGGGATCGGCTTCTGTCCAACATCGAGCTGTTCACCCGCATTTGGCGACATCCGGTTCCGGTGATCGCCGCGATCCACGGGTACGCGGTGGGCGGGGGCGCGCAGCTGGCGACCTTCGCCGATATCACGGTGGTGACCGACGACGCGGTGATCATGGCGTCGCCGACCCTTCTCATCGGTGGCGGCTACCTCTCGCCCCTCTGGTCGCACCTCGTCGGCCCGAAGCGCGCGAAGCTTGTGTCGTTCGACGCGGGACACCGCATCAGCGGCAAGGTCGCTGCGGAGTGGGGCTGGGCGAGCCAGTCGGTGCCTGCCGAGCTGTTCGACGACCACGTGCGTGCGCTCGCGACATCCATCGCGCGGACGCCGGCGAACGTGCTGCGCATGAAGAAAGAGGCGATCAACCGCGTCACCGAGCTCCAGGGTTTCCTCACCTATGCCCGCACTGGGGCCGAGACGGATGCCCTGCTTCACCGCTCCCCGGAGATCCAGGAGGTGCAACGCTGGATTCGGGAGATCGGCCTGCATGGCGCGATCGACCGGTTCTCGGCTGAGGGCCTGCCCGACCAGTGGGACCTCCGATGACGCGCGACGGGCTGCCGACCTACCGCCAACTGCCGGAGCTCGGGGGGCTGGGGGTCAGGCACTCGCGCCATGTGCTGCCGGTGACCGAGGGCACGCTCGCGTTCATCGAACCCGCGGACATCGCGGCGGCGGCGACGACGGTCACCGGCGTCACGATTCCGTTGAACCTCGCCGTGGATGCGTTCTCACCGCCCCTATTCGGCCGGTCGGCCCTCGAGCACAGCGTGGTGGAGACCTCCCGAAACGATGCCGAAGACCACTTTGACGGGTTCAACCCGCAGGCATCTTCGCAGCTCGACGGCCTGGCCCATGTGCGAGCGCGGGAGTTCGGATACTACGACGGCTCCCTCGACCTATCGGCAGCGCGAGCGGGAATCGGCATGCAGCACTGGGCGGCGCGCGGGATCGCGGGGCGGGGCGTACTGCTCGACCTCGTCGGCGACGACCCGTTCGACGGGAGCGCGATCCGACCGGACGACCTGCTGGCCGCGACTCAGCGGCAGGGGGTCGAGCTTCGGGCGGGCGACATCCTGCTCGTTCGCACTGGATGGGCCCCTGCATATCTCGCCGGCGGCGGTGTGCGCGGCACGCTCTCGTGGCGTGGGCTCGCAGCGGGGGAGGAGATGGCGGAGTTCCTCTGGGACACCAGGATCTCGATCGTGGGCACCGACAACCCGGCCGTGGAGAACAGCCCGGGCGACCCCGCCGTCGGGTCCCTGCATCGGCGTCTGCTGCCGGCACTCGGGCTCCCGATGATGGAACTCCTGGACCTCGAACGGCTGGCCGTGCAGTGTGGTGAACTGGCGCGCTGGGACTTCCTGTTCGTGTCCGTGCCCCTCAACATCGTGGGCGGCGTCAGCTCGACGGCCAACGCGATGGCAGTCCTGTAGTAGCGAAGGAGAATCCGTGGCATCCAAGATCTGGAACTCGGCGCGGGAGGCGCTGGCCGACGTCGTCTTCGACGGAATGACCGTCGCGGTCGGCGGATTCGGGTTGAGCGGGATCCCGACCAACCTGATCCGCGCACTGCGTGAGACCGGCGTCACCGGGCTCACCATCGTGAGCAACAACATGGG
>JAODMX010000389.1 GCA_025464735.1 Frondihabitans sp.
ACAAGCGACCGGCCCTCGAACCGTGGCTGTTCGGTCATGAGGGCGCGCTGGACCTTCGTCTCGAGCAGGTGGGCGAACAGCGGCAGCGCGTGTCGCCGACTGAGATCGTCGATCGCCTCGAAGTGGGGGATGCTGACCCGCTGGGGAGCCGAGATGGAGACGGCTGCGGTGAGACGCCCCTCCTCGGCGCCGTGCCAGGTCGAGATCAGATGCTCGTTCATCGCGAGCAGGCCGGCTGCGTCGAGCGGGGCCGGTGCGTCCAGCGAGGCTTGCAGGTCCGGGTCGTCGTAGCCGCCGATGAACGGGAGCTTGTCGCGCTCGGTCAGTTCGGGCTGGTCGAGGGCGACGCTGGCGCGCATGCCGCAGTCGGCATACGCCTGCATCATGGCGTCGATGATCTCAGGGGTCGGGAACGGCATGACGAACGCGTCGTCTTGAACGGTGGTCGTCCCGGTCCGGAGCATCTCGAGGGCCGCGAGCATCGTGCGGAGGTAGGCCTCGCGCGGCGTCGGGGCGAGCGCCGGGTCAGCCGGCGACTCATAGAGCATGAAGCTCTCGAGCGGCATGCTCGGCAGAAGCCCCTTCAGGTGGTTCGCCGGTGAGTGGTAGTGCGCGTTGATGAGGCCGGGCACGAGGAGGTGGTGACCCGCGCCTTCGATCCGGCGGGCGTCGGATCCTGCATCGCTAGCGGCAGTCGGGCCGATGCACCGGATCCCGGTGTGGTCGACCAGCACGTCCGTCGGCCCGAACATTCCGGCCTCGGAGTCGGCGTCGTAGACATAGACGTCGCTGAAGAGCGATTCGGTCACTTCGCGCCTCCCTCTCTTACGGGCCGGTCGCCGGGTGTGCCGAGGCCCTGAGCGAGAAGACCCTCGGCGATCGTGACGGCAGCCGTCACTCCTTCGACGACGGGGATCCCGAGCGCGGCTTCGAGAGGCCGGACGAGGTCCGCGAGACCCGCGCAACCGAGCACGATCGCCCCGGCGGCATCGTCGTCGATGGCGCGGCGCCCCTCGGCGACGAAGAGATCGAGCAGGTGGAGCGACCCGTTCTGGACCTCGGCGACCGGCTCGTCCACGGCCCGAACGACACAGCGGTGACCGAGACCGAGGGTGCGGACGACGCGCTCGGACTGCTCCCGCGTGCGTTTCGGCATCGTGATGATCGAGAAGCGGTGAGCGACGAGGGCGGCGGTCAGGAGGGCCGCCTCGGTCATCCCGACGACCGGGCCGAGAGCGGCCTCGCGAGCCCCCGGCACTCCGGTGTCCCCGAAGCAGGCGATCACGTAGGCGTCGGGTCGCAGGCCGGCAGCGAGCCGCTCCAGGCGCTCCACCTCGCGAAGCACGCTGAGCGCACCGTGCACCTCATCGACGTGGCTCTCGATGCTGGGCACACCCGATGTCGGCGTCACGCCGACGAGTGTGGTGCCGGGCCGGGCTGCGGGGGCTGCCGCTGCGACCACCCCTTCGGTCATCGAGACCGTCGTGTTCGGATTGATGATCGCGATCCGGAACCCGCCGGTCACGAGCGCGCCGGTCATCGGTGCGCCTCGCTGGTCGCTCGAAGGAGGCCCGCAATGCCGAAGTCCGAAATGGCGACGCGGGCGGCGTCGGATCCTGCGCGCGCCGCTTCGACCGGATCACCGGCAAGGAGATGGTGCGCGGCGAAGGCGCCGCAGAACGCATCGCCCGCGCCGGTGCTGTCGACCGACTCGACAACGTCGGTCTCGACGAGGGTCACGCGATCTGCGGCGAGCACCAGCGACCCCCGCGAGGCGCGCTTGATGACGATGGCCGACGGACCCAGCGCGGCAAAGAATCGGGCCGCTTCGACGAGGTCGTTCGTCTCGGCGAGCGCGACCGCCTCGACCTCGCTTGGCAGGAACACGTCGACGCACCTCACAATGTCAAGGAGGGCGTCACGGTTGCCTGCGAGGTAGTCCTCCTGGAGGTCCAGGTAGAGGGTCGCCGCCGTGTTCTCGCGCAGCCAGGGCGTGAGCGCGAGCTGGGATTCGAGGCTCATGGCCGAGAGCACCAGGCCGGAGGCGGCGAGAGCACTCGCGGGCACGTCAGCGGGGTAGACGGACAGAGCGTCGAACTCGGCCTCGGTAGAGTGCATCAGCCAGGAGCGGCTGCCGTCGGCCTCATAGGTGACGGTGTTGCGAACGGTCGGGAGGGCGCGGCGAGGCAGATCGGCCACGCCGATGCCGGCAGCGGCGAGGCCGTCGAGGACCGTCGACGGCAGATCGTCGCCGACCGGCGCCAGCAGGTCGACGCGCTCGAGGAGGAGACGCGCGGCGAGGGCTGCGTAAGCGGCGTCGCCTCCAGTGGCGGGTTCCGACAGGACGCCGCCGTGGACGGCCTGGTCGATGGTGAGGTTTCCGACGCAGACGAGTCGCGGGCTGTCAATCATGGGTCGACCCGTCGCGGGCGCCTTCGGCTGCGGCTTCGGCCGCGACGAACTTCGCCATTCCGAGGTGGTACCCGATCAACTGGGCCGGCACGAGGTAGAGCAGGGGGCTGAGCGACTCCGACACAGTCGGCAGACGCAGGATCCCGTCGGCGAAGTCGTCGAACGCCCTCTCGCCCTCGGTCGTGGCGACGTACAGCGTGCCGCCGTAGCGGTGCGAGTCACGCCCGGTGTCGAGGGCGCGGGGCACGGACGGACCGGTCGGGGCAAAGAGGAACATCGGCTCGCCCGGCTTCTGGCTGTTGTAGTGGTGGAACTCCTCGACCTGGATCTCGACGGCATGATCGGGGCTCGTCTCTTTCACCTTTGCCGCGCCGACGATGGCCGCGGCCCAGTTCGGGCCTCCGGCCGAGAAGAGGTACATGGTGCGCGCCGCCTCGATTCTCGCGATCTCAGCGACCGGGCCGTCAAGGGCGGCCAGAACGCCGGCCATCGCATCGGGCAACGTTTCCAGCTCGGCTGTGAGCGCCTCGGCATCGGCCGCACCCCGCAGGTGACCGACGGTTGTCGCCAGCCGAAGCAGCAGCGAGAGCGCAGTCGTCGACGATTGGGTGGGCCAACCCACGCGGGTGGCCGAGAGCAGCAGCGTGTTCTCACTCTCGACATCGAGGGTCGAGCCGACCGTATTCGTGAGGGCCAGCGTCAGCGCCCCGGCGTGCTGCGCGACGAGAAGGGCTTCCACGGTGCGTGTGGTCTCCCCCGAGCTCGATAGGGCGACGACGAGCGAGTCGGAGGTGACGAGGTGTTGCTGGTAGTAGGCAAACTCGAGCGCCTGAACAGGTTCGCAGGGCACCCCGAGCATCAGCTCGAGCGTGCGACGAGCGGCGATCATGACGGCGAGCGAGTCTCCGGCGCCGACGAGGAAGACTCGGTCGATCTCCTTGGCCGCGATCCGCCCGGCCACGATGGGCAGGGTGTCCGAATTTCGCGCCCAGGTGGCGCGGATCGCGTCGGGCTGGCCGAGCATCTCGCCCCGGGTGGCGTCGACCCGGCGGCGGCGCTCCGCGTCCAGAGGATCATCGGTCGGCAGGGCCAGAATCCCCGCACGCTCCTTCGCGGAGACACGCTCGACGATGCTCTTCTGGCGGGCGTCGAGCGGACTGTCGGCGGCGAGAAGAGGGCTGTCGAGGGTCTTGGTTGGCATAGTTCTGGCTTTCTCGGGGAGGTGCTGCGGAAAGAAGAAGGGCGGGTCAGACCGACGCGGCGGTGATGGACCGCGCGACCGCTCCGAGATCCTGGGCTGTCACGGGATCGATGCGGGCGTCGTAGCCGGAGCCGTCCTTGAGAACGCTGCCGAGGATCGCTCCGTCGGAGCCGCGCACGGCGGTCTCGAGGGAAGCCAACGAGACCCGGCCGCCGATGAAGACAGACACTCCGGTGGGAACGGCGCCGCTCTCGCGCAGCACCGCGATGTCGGAGACGGCATCGGCCACGCCCGAGTCGCGCGTGACGATGACGGCGTCGGCTCCGCCGAAGTCGAGCGCCTGAGCTGCGGCCCAGGCGACGTCCCCGCTGAGCGCGAGGCTCGTCGCCTCGTGCAGGTCCGCCCAGATCTCGACATCGCTGCCGAGCAGGCGCTTCATCTGGGCGACCTCGAACGAGCAGCCCTCGATCCAGCCGGTCGGCCCGACCGAGACGCCGGTCAGCACTTTGACGCGCACGAACGTTGCACCGATGGCGTGGGCGATCGCGACACCGGACGGTCCGTCGTTGTGGCCGACGACGACTCCAAGCCCGATCGTCGTCGCCTGACGAACGGCTGCGCCGATCACGGCGAGCGCTGCGACCGTCGCGGCTCCGACGGTGGTCGGCTGCGGCTCGTCGCTGGCGTCCTGCACCATGACGTCGGTGAATCCGGCCGCCTGAAGGATCCGGGCGTCCTCGGCTGCACAAGCCGCCATCTCGAGCACCGAGCGACCCTCGTAGTTCGCCGCGCCAGGCAACGGCGGGAGGTGCAGGACACCCACCAGTCGGAAGTCACACATCGGTTGCCTCTCGTTTTGATCTCGCATCTCAGCGATGTCAAAACGGTATACCGTTTCCTGTTTCGGCCAGGTTTCAGCGTGTGAATTCGATGTTACAACGCTAAACGGTAGACCGATCGGTGCGTGTGCGTGGTTTGAGGAGTGCCATGAGGGCTGGTCGGAGATGATAGTCGGATGCGTCACTACGTCGAAAGCGACCCTCACGCTCCGGAGATCCCCCTCCTCGGCGGCGACGTCACGGAGGGTCTGGTGGTGAAGAACAACACCGTTCGTCGGCCGCCGCTACTCGGCTCGGACGCCGTGGCCCGCCTCCTCACCGAGCTGGAGCGCGTCGGCTTCGACGGGAGCCCCCGACACCTCGGCGTCGATGACCAGGGGCGACACGTCCTGACGTTCGTCGAGGGCGAGGTCGCCGCCCGACCGTGGCCCGCGTGGGTCGCCAGCGAAGAGAGACTCGTGAGCCTGGCCCGCCTCGTGCGGCGCTACGACGATGCGGCAGCGGCCCTCGGCATTCCTTCGTGGGCCACCGAGCTCGAGCCCGCAGAGGTCGAGGGCGCTCCGCCACGAATCGCAAGGGATCCAGAACTCGTCGCCCACCTGGACATCACGCCGGAGAACGTGGTCTTCCGCAACGCCCAGGCTCATGCCCTCATCGACTTCGATCTTGCCAAACCCGCGACCCGGGTCGACGAGGTCTGCAATCTCCTGCTGTGGTGGGCGCCCTGGATGCCTGTCCGCGACCGCCGGGAGGTCCTTCGTGATGCGGATCCGGCGCATCGGGCCCGCCTGGTCGTCGACGCTTACGGTCTCGAGGAACAAGATCGGCGACTGCTCGTGTCAACCGCGCAAAACGTCGCGGACCGCTCGTGGTTCTCCATGCGGCACCGGGCTCGCACACTCGGCGGCGGCTGGCAGAGGATGTGGGACGAAGGGGTCGGCGACGTCATCCTGCGCCGCCAGGTGTGGTTGCGCGAGAACGCCGCGGCGCTCGAGGCCGCGGTCGCTTGAGGCCTCGGCAGCCACCCGTCTGCCTAAGCTCGTCTCCATGTCTCCCTCGTCCCACAATCTCGATGACGACGCATTCGTCGACCAGGTCGCAGATGCGCTCCAGAACCTCGCGGGAGTCGAGGGTGTCGCCCTCGGTGGCTCCCGGGCGCAGGGGACGAACCGTCCGGATAGCGACTGGGACTTCGCTCTCTACTACCGAGAAGGATTCGAGCCCGAAACCGTCAGAGATCTCGGCTGGCCGGGACGCCTGACCGACCTCGGCGGGTGGGGACGAATCTTCAACGGCGGCGGGGCAGTCACCGTCGATGAGCGCACAATCGACATTCACTACCGCGATCTCGGGCTCATCGAACACATTCACGACGACGCCGTTCGAGGCGAATTCACGATCGAGCCGCTCCTGTTTCACCAAGCGGGTCTTCCGAGCTACATCCTGCTGGCCGAGCTCGGGATCAACAACGCGCTTCGAGGCCACCTCCCAAAATGGGACTACCCGCAAGCACTTCGAGAATCGGCGCCGGGGATCTGGTGCGAGCGCGCTGAGCTCACCATGTTCTATGCAACCGAGGGCCACGCTCGCCACGGCCGCGTTGCGCAGTGCGCGGGCCTCCTGAGCGAGGCCGCCTGCCATGCGGGGCACGCCATTATGGCCCACCGCGGCGAATGGGTCACGAACGAGAAGCACCTCTTGAGCAAGGCAGGACTCCGAGGGGTCGACGACATTGTTGCGGAGCTTGGCACCGAACCGGAGAGCCTTCTTCAGGCGGTTGGCAAAGCTCGCGATCTGCTTGTGGCTGCGATCCAGAACGAAGGGATCTTCCCAAGCTGATTGCTCGACTGTCAGATGAGGATCTCGGCGAGGCCGCCGGAGATCTCCCAGATCCTTTTCGCATCCTCCTCGGATGCGACCCGTGAGTACAGCTTCTGCTCCGCCGGGACGCCCGCCAGGTGCGCAAAACCGGACGGCCCGTAGAAGTGGCCACCCTCCGCGTCGGGACTGGTCGCCGCGTACACCGCAGGCAGCGCTGCCGACTCCGGGGTTCCGAACAGGATGCCCCAGCGGGAGAACGTGCGGATCATTTTCACCCCGGTGGTGTCCTTCGGCCGGCCCATGCCGGGCTGGGCGGCGAGAAGGTTCGTCGGGGAAATGCCGGGGTGGG
Organism: Frondihabitans sp.; assembly: GCA_025464735.1. Next base: position 6,623 of record JAODMX010000389.1, read on the forward strand.
ACAGGTTGCTGGTGAGCCCCCAGTTCTCGGCGACGCTCCGACGGTTGAGCTCCAGCGCCCACAGGCCGAGGGCGATTTTCGACGACGAGTACGACTCCATGCCCCTATAGGTCTTCTCCCACTGGAGGTCATCCCAGTTGACGGCGTTCTGGTTCGCGGAGAGGCTGATCTGGGTCGTGACCCGGGCACGGCCGGCGCGCAGGAGCGACAGCAGATGCGCTGTGAGGGCGACGTGGCCGAGGTGGTTCGTGGCGAACTGCAGCTCGTAGCCGTCCGTCGTAATCTGACGGGTCGGCGGCGTCATCACCCCGGCGTTGTTGATCAGGATGTTGATCGGGCGGTCCTCGCCGATCAGGGTCTCGCCGAGCGCTCCGACGGAGGCGAGGGACGACAGATCCAGCACCCGGGTGCTGACATTCGCGCCAGGGACGGCAGCCGTGATTTCGGCGACGGCGGCGGCACCCTTGGACGGGTTCCGGACCGGAAGGATCACTTCCGCACCGGCTTTCGCGAGGCGCCGGGCAATGCGGAGGCCGATCCCGTCGCTCCCTCCGGTGACGAGCGCGAGCTTCCCGGTGAGGTCGGGGACGGCGATGTCAGATCTGCGAGGCATGATGAACTCCCTTGATCGTGAAGCAGTTTCGGCGTTGATCCGAGTGTGGCCTCCGTTCAAAGTCGGATTCAGGGCGTTCTTATCCAGGGACTCCGGATCCGTGATTGTCACCCGTCCGGGCCAGTCCGTGGTCGAGGTCATCTCGCACCGGAACAAGTACGCGAATGTGCGTCAAGTACGAACTAGAAGGTACTTGAGGCCGAAAGACGTACTCGACAGGCAGCGCCAGGGCGCAGCGCCCGGCGCGAGCGTCAGGCGCGAGCGTCAGGCGCGAGCGGCGCGCGTGACCTCGACGCGCGCCGCGAGCGCGCGAGCAACCGACGCGTCGAAGACCGCCGCACCGGGTACGAGTGCATTGGCCGACGCGGCGCCCGCCGCCAGCGCCACGGCAGCCGGCAGGTCGGCTCCGGCGTCGAGCGCGGCGAGCAGTCCGCCAAGGTACGAGTCGCCGCTGCCGACCGGGTACGTGCCGAACGCTACGGACCCCGGGAGACTCACGTGCCACAGGCCCGACTCGTCACCAGCCAGAGATCCTGAGGCACCATCGGTGACGACGACGCGGCCTCCGGAGAGCGCACGCAGGCCGTCGACCAGCGTCGACAGCGGCGTCGCCTCGGGCACGCCGAGAGCCTCCGCGGCTTCTTCCCGGTTGACCTTGAGCAGCGCGACAGCCGAGGCTGAAGCGGACTCCAGCACGGACGAGAGCGCCGAACCGTGGGTGTCCAGCGCGAGCAGAGCCCCCCGCGAGCGCGCGAGCTGTGCGATGTCGAGGAGCCCGGGCCCGGCCTCGGCCGGCAACCCGCCCGAAACAGACACCCAGGATCCGGGCGCGACACTCGAGTCGAGGATGGTCATGGCCGCCGCCCACTCCGGGGCCGTGACGGGCACGGGGTGCTCGTAGATCTCGGTGAGTGAGGCGTCGGCCTCCGACGCCACCGTGACGCACATCCGCGTCTCGGCGGAGCCGGCAACCGAAACCGCGAGGACCCCATCCGCGGCGAGGAGCGAAGCGACGAGCGCTCCCACGTGCCCGCCGAGCACGGGCACGGCCGTGACCGCCGCCCCGAGGCGCGCGGCCGCGCGCGCGGAGTTCAGTGCCTTGCCGCCCGGGACGCGCACCACCGACGACGGTCGGTGCGGACGCCCGAGCGCGAGCTCGTCGACGACGTAGGTCATGTCGAGGGCGGGGCTGAGCGCAGCCACGGTGATCACGGGGCGATGGCCTCGCAGAAGCGGATGACGTCGCAGAAGCGGTGGACGAGATCCGCAACGGCCTCGCGGGCTGGCGCGACGTACTTCCGAGGATCGGTCGCACGGTCGTCGTCGCCGAGGAACGATCGGACGCTGCCCGTGTAGGCCAGGTTCAGGGCGGTACCGACATTGATCTTGCGGATTCCCGCCTCGACCGCCTGCCGGATCGCCGTGTCCGGAACCCCGGAGGATCCGTGCAACACGAGCGGCACCGGAACGGCCTCGGCGAGGGCCCGGATGAGGTTGAGGTCGAGGGTCGCGTCGCGGTTCGCCATCGCGTGGGAGGATCCGACCGCGACCGCCAGGCCGTCGACCCCGGTGGCTTCGACGAACGCTGCTGCCTCACTCGGATCCGTTCGGACGCCCGGCGCGTGTGCACCGTCTTTGCCGCCGATGGTGCCGAGCTCGGCCTCCACCCACAGGCCGGCGGCCCGGGCACGCGTCACGGCGTCGGCGGTGGTGCGCACATTGTCGTCGTAGTCGAGGGTCGACGCGTCGACCATGATCGAGTCGATTCCGAAGGCGCTGCCGAGGTCGATCGCCTCGGCGATGAATGCGGGATCCTTGACATGGTCGAGATGGATGCCGACGCCGACCGGGGCCGCTTCCGCCAGCTCGCGACAGGCGGCCACGAGAGGCCTCATCCCGCCCCCGTGGAAGCGGATCGCATTCTCGCTGATCTGAAGAAGGACCGGCGCTCCCGCACGTGCCGCCCCCAAAACGATGCCTTCGGCGTGTTCGAGTCCGATGACGTTGAAGCTCGGTACGGCCGTGTGGCCGGACACCGCCACGGCGACCAACTCACGCGTTCCGACCCGGGTCACGCGGCATCAAGAGGGATCGTCGTCATGCGGTTGATCATTCTGGAAACTGCTCGTTTCGTGCAATGATGTGCGTGAAGTGATCAATCAGACTGAGCGATCGGAAAACTCGATGGCAACATTCGATAGCCCCGGGGCCCCCCGCGCCTCGTCGTCGAAGCGATCGGATCGCATGGTGAAAGTCATCTCGGCAGTGACCGAGCGGGGCACCGTGACTCTCGCCGATCTCTCCCGCGACCTCGATGTCTCGGCAGCGACCATCCGTCGCGATCTTGCCGATCTCGAAGACCAGGGGCTGCTCGCGCGGACGCACGGCGGGGCACGCGCGTTCGCCTCGGGAGCCGAGGTGCCGGTGGGCTTGCGCGACTCCCAGTTCCGCCGCGCGAAACAGCTGATCGCGCGACGCGCGGCCACCCTCCTCCCGGACGGCCCCTACGCCATCGCGGTCGGTGGCGGCACGACAGCGGCAGAAGTCGCGAAAGCCCTGCAGTTCCGGACCGAACTCACGATCGTCACCAACTCGCTCACGACCGCGACCGAGATCGCACGCCGCCCCAACCTCAAGGTGATTATGACCGGCGGCGTGATCCGCTCGCACTCGTTCGAGCTCGTGGGCGCCCTGGCCGAGAACACCTTCAACGCGATCAATGTCGGCACGGCAATCCTCGGCATGGACGGCATCGGCGTCGCGGGCGGCGCCACGACCCACGACGAGACGGAGGCGCGCACGAACACGGCCATGGTGCGTCACGCCCAGCGCGTCGTCGTCGTGGCGGACGGCTCGAAGATCGGCAGGATCACCCTGGCGAAGGTCGCGGACATCGGCGAGGTCCACGACCTGGTGACCGACAGTTCCGCGTCGCCCGACGAGGTGAGCAGGATCCGGGCCGCCGGCGTCCGCGTGCACCTCGTCGACCTCACCCAATGACTCACCCTGCTTGCAGATTCGTCACGTAGCGTCACGTTCCACATGCGAGTGCACGCACTCGGATCAAGTGCTCGAAAGGTTCCGCCATGAAGAAGTCCACGCTGCGATGGGTCCCCGCCATCGCCGTTCCCGCCCTCGTGGTCGCGGGTGCGCTCACTGTCCCCTCCATGGCGAACGCATCGGTCAATCTGCCGCACAAGTCCGCCGCCGGGATCGTGGCGCTCGCCCAGAAAAGTGCTGGCACGTCGTTCTCCGGCACGATCCAAGAGACCGCCAACCTGGGGCTCCCCGATATTTCCTCCTCGAACCTCGGCGGATCATCGTCCGGCACAGCGAATGTCCTCGCGGAGTTGACCGGCACGCACAAGGCGAACGTCTTCGTCAGCGGCAGCTCCTCCGAACGGATCCAGACTCTCGACAACCTCGCCGAGCAGGACGTCATCCGCACCGGCAAGACCATCTGGGCCTACGACTCGAAGACGAACACTGCGACCCACGTCACCCTCCCCGACTCAACGAGCTCGGGGCAGTACCAAAGCCAGTCCGCCCAGGCGCAGACCCCGACGGAGATCGCCACCAAGGCGCTCGCGGAAATCGGCAAATACACCACGGTCGCGACCTCGAGCAACGTGATCGTCGCGGGTCAGAAGGCCTACGAGATCACGCTCACTCCGAAAGATTCGAAGACCCTCGTCGGTGATGTCACGCTCGCTGTCGACGCGTCGACCGGAGTGCCGCTGAAGGCGTCGATCACGGCCAAGGGCCAGACCAACGCCGCGCTTTCGGTGCAGTTCACGACGATCAGCTACTCGAAGCCGTCGGCGTCGACGTTCGCGTTCACGCCCCCCAAGGGTGCCACGGTCAAGACGATCACGGTCCCGTCGAAGTCCACCTCCGCTCCGTCGCGGTTGAAGCACCCGGGGGTCACCACTCAGGGTCAGCCGACTGCGGGTCCCGCCCACCGCTATTCGGGAACAGCATCGAAGCCCGTCGTCCTGGGGAGCGGCTGGAGCACGGTCGTCGGCACCACGCTCACGGCCAAGCAACTCAAATCGATCGAGTCGTCGAGCATCACCAACGAGGTTCTGACCCCGGTCACCGGCGGCAAGGTTCTCCAAACCGCTCTCGTGTCGATCTACCTCGGCGACAACGGGGCCGTCTACGTCGGGGCAGTCAGCGCTACCGACCTCGAAGCCGCAGTCGCAGCCCAGAAGTAGATCAGGTGTCGAGCTCCCTCGCCATCGAGACGAAGGCACTCACGAAGTCGTTCGGCCGCCAGTTGGCGGTCGACGGCCTCGATCTCGCCGTGCCGACCGGCAGCGTGTTCGGGTTCCTTGGCCCGAACGGCTCAGGGAAGACCTCCACGATCCGCATGCTTCTCGGGCTCACTCAGGCGACAAGCGGTGATATCAGGATCCTGGGCGGTTCGATGCCAGGGTCCCTCCGGCAGGTCCTCCCCCGCGTCGGCGCCCTCGTGGAGGGGCCCGCGTTCTATCCGTTCCTCTCCGGCCGCGCCAACCTCCACCGGCTTGATACCGCCGACCGATACGCCTCGTCCTCCACTCGGTCGGCCCGGGTCGAGGCTGCCCTCGAGCGGGTCGGTCTCGGCCACGCGGCCGACAAGAAGGCCCACGCGTACTCCCTCGGCATGAAGCAGCGACTCGGCATCGCCAACGCGCTGCTCATGCCCCGCGATCTGCTCGTCCTCGATGAGCCGAGCAATGGGCTCGACCCGCAGGGCACCCGGGAGGTGCGCTCGCTCATCGGTTCCCTCGCCGGCGAAGGAACGACCATCTTCGTGTCAAGCCATCTGCTCTCCGAGATCGAGCAGATGTGCAGCCACGTCGCGGTCATGAGCGCCGGACGACTCGTTACGCAGGGCACGCTTGACGAACTGCGCGCCCAGGGAGTGCAGACACTGACGGTGACGACGCCCGACCCCGACGAAGCGGTGAGGGTGCTTTCCGGTCTCGGCCTGGATCCTTCGACCGCGTTGATCTCGACAGCGACGTCCTCGACGGTCACGGCCGAGGTGCCTCTCACAGGGCCGCTGCCCGAACGCCTCAACGCTGCTCTCGTCGAGTCGGGTGTGCGGGTTCGCGGGTTCCGGGTGGCCGGCGCCAGCCTTGAAGATCGGTTCGTCGACCTCACCGGGGAGGGCTTCGATGTCGCAGGCTGATGCGTCGCTGACAGAAACGTCGACGGCCCCCGGCAGGCGGGGGCTCGGGCTGGCTCTTCTCGGCTCCGAGCTCGCCGTGTTGTTCCGGCGTACTCGTACCATCGCGATGCTCGCCGCCCTCGCCGCCATCCCTGTCCTGCTCGCGATCGCGGTCAAGGTGACGACGTCCAGAGGGGGCGACGGTCGTGGGCCGGCATTCCTCGGCGACATCACCCAGAACGGCCTGTTCGTCTCGCTCACGGCGCTGACCGTGTCGATCCCGCTTTTCCTGCCCCTCACCGTCGGGGTCGTCGCGGGCGACACGATCGCTGGCGAGGCCGGGCTCGGCACCCTGCGCTACCTGCTGGTCGCACCTGCGGGCCGGATCCGGCTGCTGGTCGTCAAGTACATCGGCGCCGCGGCGTTCTGCCTCGCCGGCACTCTCGTCATCGTTGTCTTCGGCGCTATCGCCGGTGCTCTGCTGTTCCCGGTCGGCCCGGTGACGTTGCTCTCGGGCCAGGAGGTGGGCTTCTGGGACTACGCGGGCCGCCTCCTGATGATGTCGCTTTACGTCACGATCTCACTGCTCGGGCTCTCGGCCATCGGCCTGTTCATCTCGACGCTGACGAGCGTGCCCGTCGGCGCCATGGCGGCGACGATCGTCCTCTCGACGGCCGCGCAGATTCTCGGCGCGCTCCCCCAGCTCGCGTTCCTCGAGCCGTACCTCTTCACCAACTACTGGTTGGGCTTCGCGGACTTCCTCCGATTGCCGATCTCGTGGGACAACTTCGGGGCGAACGCCCTACTCCAGCTCGGCTACGTGATCGTGTTCGGCTTCCTGGCCTACGGTCGCTTCACGACCAAAGACATCCTGAGCTGAGGTGGCCGTCAGCGCGGGGTGCTGGCCCTCGTGACCGCGTCGATCTGCGCCATGGTGAGCGGCACCCAGGGTGAGCTGTCAGGGTTCGACGAAGCCGCTGCCGGGCTGTCGCCCTGGGTCCACCATTTGGCCTGGTAGGGAGTCCCGTTGAAGAGCACGCGAGAGCCGGTGGTGTACGCGGTCGCTCCGGCCCAGTCGGAGTAGGTTCCGGCCGGAAGCGTGGGCTGCGGGATGGGTTTCTCACCCTTCAGCACCGGCCCGACCAACTGCCACGGCGTCTGCCAGGAGTTGAGCACCGGGTTGTCCGGAACATCGCCCTGGGTCCACCATTTCGCCTGGTAGACGTTGTGGTGCCAGACGATCTTGGTGCCCTCGAGGTAGGAGTTGTCGGCCGACCAGATCGGATACGGGCTCGTCTTCGGGTTGTCCTTGAGGGACGTGCTGCTGACGATCTCCGACTTCGTGACCTTGCTCGAGAGCCGGTCGATACTGCCCTTGAAGTGTTTGCCGAGGAGAGTGGCGAAGTGGGCGCCGTGCTGACTGACGCCGCTGCAGGAGTCGGACACCACCGAGAGCGTCACGTAGTTCGACCCGCAGGTGACGTCGCGGTTGAGCGACCAGACCGACATCCGGCCGATCCCCTTCGATACTGCGAAGGAGTTGAAGGCGGTGGCGTCCGCCGTGGTGAACACCTCGTCGGCCTCGTCGTTCTGCCCGAGCATCGGGGTGGCGCCGATCTTCGACCACAGGGTCGAGTTGGTCAGTGTCGTGCCGTGCTGCCGGTACAGGATCCCGAGCTGGCTCTGAGTCGCGGTGACGGCCTGCTCGGCCGCGGTGGCCATGTTCGCGCCAGGCTTCAGCGAGGAGCCGTAGTCCATGGTCATCGCGTTCACTCCGGCGAGGTCGACCTTGCCGGCGAGCGTCGCGCGGACCGCGTCCTGCCCGTCGACCGCGAGACCGTCGGGAGTCACGGGCAGCGTCAGCCAGACGGCCAGCGACTTGCCCTCGGCGCGGCGCTGCTTTTGGACGATGGCAATCGCTTCCGCGCGGCGCGCACTAGCTGCCGCGTTGTCGAGGTCGGAGCCTTCGACGTCGAGGTCGATCGTGGTGAGGTTGTAGCGGTCGACGACCGACTCATAGGCGGCGGCGAGCTGGCTGACGCTCGTGCAGCCCACGGCGAGCTCGTGATTCGCCTGACCGCCGAACGACACGGCGACGTCACCGCCCTGCTGTTGGAGACGTGCGATCCTGCGGTCGAGATCGAGGGAAGCCGAGGCCTCGTCGAGCGAGTAGGCGGCGCCCCAGCTCGGTGTGCAGGCACTTGTCTTCGACGAGACGACGAACGAGAGGACGACCTGCTTCCCCGCCGATGTGGTGGGGTTCTCGAAGGCGTAGTTCGGGGTCGCCGTGACGTCGACGTAGCCGCCGAACCACGAGGTCGACGTGTTGCCGGCAGCCTGCGCCGACCACAGCTGGTACCCGAAGAGGCCCGCACCGGCGAGGAGCCCGGTCACAACGATGGCGACAAGAAGGCGGAAGATCGACAGCCGCCTGACGGGCGTGAACGAGTCGGTGCTCAATTCTCGACCACCAACCGACGGGCGTCCTCGAGGTCGGCCGGGGCCGGATCCCGTGGCCCCTCCCCCGCGACCTCCTGACCGTGGTAGAGCACGGAGCGCCAGTCGAGCTCCTCTGCGACCGGCTCAGGAGCCTTGCGGGCACCGCGCGGCAGCTTCTCGACGAAGAGCCAGCCCGTCATGCCGAGCCAGACGTCGACGATCGAGTTCCCAATCCCGACGTACGCGATGGTCGCCCAGGTGGCGAGGATCGTGTTGAACGCGGCGAAGGCCGCATTGCCCCAGTTCTGCTCGAGGTAGTCGCGGTAGAGGGTGACAAGGGAGAACAGGATGATGCCGTACGGGGCGAGCACGTAGAGCACCGGCGCGGCCGTGCGATTCTTCACCTTCGGCGTACGGGCGAAGGGAATCTTCTTGCCAGTGATCGCCTGCTGAAGAGACTTGAGCACACCCGCGAGTTGGACGGGCAGGAGAATCAGGTTGAATCCGTAGATCCGGAACACGTCCGTGCGCTTGTATCCCGCAGCCTTGAGATCGCTCGCCATAGCGACGAAGTAGGGCAGTGCCGCGAGCAGCACGAAGGGGCTGAGCAGGCGCGAGTCGTAGGGGAACGCGAGCATCAACACGAGCCCGAAGCTCGCCCAGGCAATCGAGCCCATGTAGTTCACGCGGAGGGCCATCTCGGTGAGCGGAATTCTGGATCCTGCGCGCCGTCTCTCGCCGGCCTGACGGATCAACTTCGGCAGGATCAGGAGGCCACCGTTCGCCCAGCGGCGACGCTGAACGATGAGCGAGCCGAAGTCGGGCGGTGTGGCCGAGTAGCTGAGGCGTTCGGGGTAGTTGACGATGGTCCAGCCGTGTGTTCCGAGGTCGATCGACGACTCGGTGTCTTCGATCACGGTGCGGTCCTGGACGTATCGCCGGATCTCGAAGCCGCCGACCATTTCGCGCTCGACGATGTCTTCGAGAGCGCGTTTGCGGATCACCGCGTTGGCGCCCACCCAGAAAGCCGCTCCGAAGTGCGACATGCCCTGGTGCGAGATGTGCTGGAGGTCGGTGGTCGCTCCCGCCAAACGCTCGATGCGCGAGCCTGCGCCTCGGAACGACGAGTACGGAGTCTGGGTCACAGCGACACGCTCGTTGCCGGGCTCCTCGAGAAGGTGGACGAGCCGAAGGCAGTAGTCGCGCATCAGCAAGGAGTCGGCGTCGAGCGTCAGCAGGTACTCGCTGTCCGGGATCACGAGATCGCCGAGGGAGGCGCGCTGGACCGGACGCAGCACGATGCCCTTGGCCGCCGACTCCTGGCGGTACGCGCCGCCCATCAGCCCGATGTACGAGTTGAGGTTCATCGCCTTGTTCGCCTCGTGCGAGAGCGACGTGAAGAGCTTCCGCTCGAAGACGGTGACGTCCGCCTGAAAGGTCCAGACGAGGCGCCGGTAGAGCTCCGACATCCGCGCGACGGCGAGGGCCTCGCGTTCGACGGACGCCACGTGCAGAGCGTTCGACACGAGCTCGAACTCGTCGGCGAGACCGCGAAGGATCTGGGAGGTGAAGAATTCGTCGACGTGGTCGGCCAGTTCTTCCGAGTCGGCCATCGACGTGAGCCAGGACGCCGCCGAGCTGTAGTGCTCTGAGAGGGTGCGCACCGCGTCGCTGTCGACGAAGTCATCCGCGCCGTACGACACCTCGAAGGCATCGGCCGCACGAGCAAACCGGTTGGCGGGCCCGGCGAGTGCACGCATGATGCCCTCGCCGAGAGTCCGGGTGGCGTCGAGGCGGGCGGCGACGAGCGGGTCGCTCGGGTGCGGCGGGTCGTCCAGCAGGAGCACGACACGCAGCGCGGGGTACTCCTGGAGCGCGGCGGACCAGAGAGTCTGACGGACGACCTGGGGCTCTTCCGCGTAGCTCGGCACCAGCACGGTCATCGACGAGTTTCGGCCGGTGAAGTGGCGGTCCAACTCAGCCCTCGGCACGCGAACGTGAGTGCTGAATCGGGTCAGGGCGCCCTGCCGGGCGACGAGATACATCAGCGCAGAAAAGCTGAGGAAGGTCACGATGACCAAGTAGCTGACGGCCTGGAGGGTGAATCCGTAGTCACCCCCGCGGTCGATGAACTGGCGCAGGATCGTCGAGACGACGTAGGCGATCCAGAACATGATCGTCGAGACGATCGCCATCCGACCCAGGGCGACCTTGCGGTCGCTTGGTCGGACGTGAATGGTGGGCAGCGGCGTGGTGGTCCGCTCGGACCCCCACTGGCGTTTTCGGGCAGCACGCATCACGTGGACAGGCATGGATTCCTCGACCGGCCGCACGTTTCGGGTCGCGCAGCCTTCGGACTGATCATTCGGGCGATCAGACCAGGACGAGCCTATTTGGTCCTCCTAAAGGGGGACAAGCAGTTTCCTGGGGATTACCCCCACTCTGGGGTCAGCGCGTCATTCAGCGGGATCGAAGGCGTCCACGACCGAAGGGAAATACCGGCGCGCGATAAACCAGCGCACCCGTGTCGGGTCCGACCGCAACCTCCGCGGAACCGAATCGCCAGAGCCGGTTGAAGAGGAAAACACCGATCACCGCGCAATCGTCGACTGCCCAGGTACCGACGCCCAACTGAGCCGGCTGACCGCGACCGCCGACCACCACGGTCGGCTTGGGCATCCACACGAGGCGGGGTCGCTCTAGTCGCAGCTCGATCCGTCGGGGCGTCGTCGGTGGCGTCATCGGGAGGAAGGCGGCGTCAAATGAGGCCGGCGGGCGACGAATCGGTGGTCATGGCACCAGACTAACGGTGCGTCCGGTTCGCACCGATTCTTGCGCGGCAAGGACGACCGCGAGAGTGTGAAGGCCCACCCGGATCCCTGGTTCCGGCTGGATCCCGGAACGAACGGCATCGAGGAATGTGCCCAGCATCGCGCCGTCGAAGTTGGGGCCGTAGGGCAGCACGCGAGCGACGCCGGTGGCACCGTCGATGCCGCGCACGCTCGGGCCGAAGAAGTCGATGTCGACCGTGCCGAGGGTGCCTGCGACCGAGATTTTCAGGCCGCCCCAGATCGGCGACGTATCAGGTTGGCTCCACGAGCAGTCGATCGCCGCGATCACATCGTCCGCGTAGCGGAGCGTGACGAGGCCGGCCGTCTCCGCCTTCGCCCGCTCGGCGTGCAGCTTCTGGTTGGCGAGCGCGGTGACCTCGACGACAGGAACCCCTCGAAGGGCCTCGAGCAGGTCGGTGATGTGCACGACGTGATCGACGAGAGCGCCGCCGCCTGAGAGTTCTGGCTCCGTGAACCAGGAACGGGCGAGCGGCAGCATCCCGTTGTTGCTGCCGCGGATCGAGAACACCTCCCCGAGGGCGCCGCCCTCGTGGGCTGCGCGCAGACGATCAAAGGTGCCGGCGAACCGAACAGGGAACGCCATCATGAGGATGACGCCCGCACGCTCCACGGCGTCGCGCATGGCGAGGCCGTCTTCCCACGTCGTTGCGAGGGGCTTCTCACAGAGGACGTGCACGCCTCTGGCCGCTGCCCGTTCGACAAGCTCACGGTGACGAGCGTTCTCGCTCGTGACGATCACGGCGTCGGGCTCCCAGGCGAAGACCGCGTCGTAGTCGTCGGCGTAGTCGACACCGAGGGTGTTCGCCAGCTCTCGACCGCGGACTTCGCCCGGCATGGTGATCACCGGAGCATCAGGATCCGAGCCGATCACCTCGACATCGGGCAGATCGCGCAGCGCCGACAGATAGCCGACCGCGTGCGTGTGGGCGAACGAAAGAACGCCGATGCGAAGTGCTCCCATCTCACCGCACCTCCGTCGACGCCAGGAGGTCGACGGGCTGCCCCGTCGCCAGGGACTCGAGGGCCGCGTTCGCGATCCGCACGGCAACCCGACCATCGTCGGCGGTCACCCGGGGCGTCGGCCCGCCGGCGAAGGCGGCGAGATATTCGCGGAGCTCGAGGAAATACGGGTCTTCGGTGGGGTCGAGCTCGGGCAGGAGGCCGTTCGCGGCCGCCGGTGACTCCAGATCGGCGACGTAGTTGCGCTCAGCGAGAGAGGAGTGGGCGAGAGTACCCAGAGTGCCGGTCACCGAGTACTCCGTCGTGAACTGCAGGTGCGTGGGACCCCAGATGCCCGCGATGTGGCTGATGGCGCCCGAAGCGTGGCTGAGGAGCACGTGCGCCGCCTCGACGGGATGCTCGGCGTCACCGCGCCGGGTGGCCACGGCCGAGACTCGGACGACCTCCCCCGCGACCCAGCGGGCAATGTCGAGGTCGTGGATCATCTGGTCCATGATGATGCCGCCCGAGAGCGCCCGGTCGCCGAACCAGGGCGTCCGGGTGGGAAATGCGCCCGATCGAGAGAACCGGAGCACGGCGAGATCGCCGAGAAGGCCGCGATCGACAGCCTCCTTCAGGCGGACGTATTCGGGGAAGAACCGCACCACGTGCGCCGGATACAGCTGCAGGCCGAGCTCTCTCGCCGTCTCGACGAGGTCGTCGGCGTCGTCGTCGGATCGGGCCAGCGGCTTCTCGGAGACGACGTTCTTGCCGGCCTCGAGCGCACGGCGGACAACGTCGTGGTGGGTGTACGTCGGCGTAGCCACATCGACAAGGTCGGCGCGCTCGAGGAGTTCGTCGAGCGTGTCGACGACCTCCCCGCCGTAGCGCGCCACGAGTTCGTCGGCGCCGACCTCGGAATGCACGATCACGTGCCCGAGCCTGAGCAGGTTGGGCAGGTGGGCGTGGGCGATGCCGCCGGCGCCGACGAGGCCGATAGTGGGCGGATTGCCGGTCATGGAAGCTCCTTCGAGAGAGTGGGGAGAGAGGGCTGTTGAAGAGAGGCCGGGTCGAGCAGCAGGGCGGCGCCGGCGAGACCCGCTCCGGATCCGACCAGCGACTGCTCGATTCGGGGCGGAGTGCGCCAGACGAGCTGCTCTTCGACCCGGGCTCGCAGCGGAGCCAGGAGGCGCTCCCCCGATTCGCCGAGGCCGCCGCCGATCACGATGGCGGCCGGATCGAGGACAGCGGCGAGGCCGGTGATGCCGATCGCCAGCGCTTGGATGGCGTCGTTCCAGATCCGATCCGCCACGTCGTCTCGTCCGAGCGCGGCCGCGACGTCGCGGGTGCCACCGACGACCGTGCCCCCTGCGGCCCGATACCGACGGAGAATCGCACTCGCGGAGGCATAGACCTCGATGCACCCGCGCTGTCCGCACGTGCAGAGTTCACCGCCGGGGATCACGGGGACGTGACCTAACTCGCCGGCCCCACCGCTGGCTCCCGAGATCACGACACCGCCGGTGACGATCGCGGCGGAGACGCCTGTTCCGATGGGGACGAAGACGAAGTCGTCGCCGTTGCGCGATGCGGCGATCCGTGCCGCTCTCTCGGCTCGCGCGGCGGCACGCGCGTCGTGTTCGAGGGCCACGGGCACGCCGAATCGCTCGGTGAGGATGTCGACGAGAGGAAGGTCGGACCAGCCGAGATTGGTCGCGAACGTCACGTGTCCGCGGACACTGTCAACGAGCCCGGGCGAGGCGATCCCGATCCCCGCGAATCGGTGCCCCGTCGACTCGGCAGCCGCCGCAAGCTGGACGATGAGCGCGGATACGGCCTCGAGGGGATCCCCGTCGACGCCGAACGTCGGAGCCGTCGCCCGGTGCAGAACGGAGCCGCCATGGACCGCGACGGCACCCTTGACGGTGGTACCACCGATGTCAACGGCGACCACGGCCGGATCCGGAGCACTTTCGGGTTTGTCGATTGTCGTCACGGGCTCAGGCGGTCCGGACATCGGTGTCTTTGAGCAGGGAATCGATCCGGGCCGGAGCGAGCACCTCGTCGAGGACGAGAAGGGTGGCGCCCCGGAGACCGGCCACCTGCGGGTTGCGGGTCGCCCGAACCTCGAGGTCACGCGCCACGAGCGGCAGACACCTCTGGAAGAGCTCGGCCCGGATAGCTGCCACCAGCGGCAGCGAAGCCGACATCGAACCTGCAAGCACGACCTCGCGCGGGTTGAAGAAGTTGACCACGCCAGCCAGTGCCTGACCGATGAGCATGCCGGCCTCGCGGAGCGCGTCGAGCGCCACCGGCTCGCCGCGGGCGCCGAGCGCGACGACATCGGGCGCGGTTTCGGCTTCGAACCCCTGCGCTCGCAGACTCGCGACGAGCGCACCACCGCTCGCGACCGACTCAAGACAGTTCGGGACTCCGCAGGTGCACGAGATGACCGAGACGCCGTCGACTGCCATGTGACTGATCTCACCGGCGGCGCCGCCGATGCCACGGTGCA
>JAODMX010000427.1 GCA_025464735.1 Frondihabitans sp.
GGGCGCGCCCCATGATGTAGATCAGACCGAGGCAGACGACCAAGAGAGTGACGGCCACGATCGTTGCGGTACTCATCGTGCGACCTCCTGTCGGTGGTGGGTGTCGAGTGCGGTGCGGTCGCCGTCGACGAGCGCCTCCCAGCTCACCCGCCGCCCGGCGTGCGCGGCGGACAGGGCGCGGATCTCCGGCGTCGTGAGGTAAGAGCAGCGGGCGTAGTGCCAGTCCTGGCCCGTCGGAACGATCGCCATTCCCGGCCGGGCGAGCCCGAGTGCCCGGCGCTGGACCTCCGCGTCCAGGCCGCCAAGCACCATCTCCGCGGTCTGGGTGTCGTTGACCTGGAGGCAGATCCGGCCCGACACCTGCGCCCGGATGCTGGTGACGTGCTTGCCCAGGTCGGAGCCGAAGCGCTGGCCGCAGAGGATCACATGGATGCCCATCGCCCGGACGAGCTGCACGACCCGCAGCAGCTCCCGGAGGATCTTCTCGGCCGACTTCTCCCCGTCGTGGTCGTGCGTCAGCTCGGCCACCTCGTCGACGAGCACGAACACGCGGCGCAGCCGAACGCCGGCCTCGTCCGCTTCGGCCACGTTGCGCACACCGAGCGCGCGCAGGATCGCGGCCCGCTGCTCGGCCAGCGCGAGAACGCGCCCGCAGGACGTCAGTACCTCGGCCTGCGTCGTGCAGACCTCCGTGTACCGGGCGCGCCACGCCTCGGCCTCCAGCCCGAACTTGAGGTCCCAGAAGACGAGCGCGGCGTCCGTCGGTGCGATGGCTGCTTGCAGGCAGGACAGCAGCATCGACTTGCCCGAGCCGGTGGCGCCGCACACGAGCACGTGGGGGTGCTCGGTGAAGTCGACGACCATCGGGTCGCCGTTCTCGGCCGCGCCGCACGCCAGCCGGCCGGGCTCCAGCTCTCGCGGTCGCTCCGTGACGCGGGTGAGCGGATCGCGGCGCAGGACGCGGAGCTCGAGGAAGCCGGGCTGCCCGTCGAGCTCCACGACCTTGACCGCCTGGACGCGGGCGGTGTGCCGCAGCGGCGTGCAGGCCTCGGCGTACTGGGCGAGGTGCTGTCCCGGCCGCAAGTGGATGCGCGCCGACCAGCCGTGCGGCGCCACGCGGTAGCGGTCGAGCCGGGGAACGGCGAATACGTCGATGCGCAGCCGGCCCCCGTTCTCGTCGGAGCGGGTCCGCTGGATCGCCAGGCCGGTGTTCCCGCAGAAGGCCTTCCATCGAAGACCGAGACGGAGTAGCGCGGCGACCGTCCACACGTAGCGCCAGCACGCGACGATCCACCGGGCCATCGCCGCGCCGGTGCCGATGACCTGGGCGCGAACATGGCCCACCCGATCCGCCGTCGTCGGGAGCGTCGGAGCGGTCATGATGCGACCACCTCCACCAGCTCGCCGAGCCACACCCAGCCACCGCACGAGGGGCAGCCGTCGGCCGCGAGGCCAGCGAACTCCTCCAGACCGACCGTCACCGGCTCCCACGTGTTGCGGCATGACGAGCACACGAGGACGGCCACCTCATACATGTGTGCTCACCGCCCGGTGCTCCACGAGCGCACGCAGCGCCCCGAGCGGAAGGGCGTGCTCCTCGTCGTCGGGGGGCAGTCCGAGGAAGCATCCGGTGTCGACGAGGTGCTCGCCCGACAGGTGGGTCCACACCTCCAGCTGCACGCCGTCGAGCACTCCCGTGACCGCCAGCCGGATGTACTCCTCCCGCTCGATGCCGTAGGCGGCCCGATCCGGCAGGACGTCGGCCCAGGCGAGGAGGGCTGACACGCGGTCGCCGTCCTCGGTGCCCGAGAACTGCAGCAGCAGGCGCGTCGGCGCGGTGTTCCGGACCTGCACCGCCGCGATGGAGGGCAGATCGGCCAGTGGCAGAGCAAGCAGCCCGACGCCGACCTTCGCGATCGCGCCGGCCATGTCCACCGTGCACCAGCGCATCACGCCACCGCCTCGGCGGCAGGACGCGGCTTGCTGCCCGCGCTGAGCGGACGCAGCCCGCCGGCCCGGTACCAGACCTGCACGCCGACCACCTGACCCTCACGGTTCTTCTTCTCCATCACGCCGATCTCGAAGTCGCTGACCTCCACCGGAGTGCCGGGGGCGAGGTTGTCGCCCGGGTTCTTGTCGCTGACCAACCCGACATTGATCAGTTCGCGCTGCGGGCGACCGAAGGCGACGAACTCCGCCGCGATCTGGGCCGTCCACTTGGGCGTGCCGTCCTTGCTGACCTCCTGGCGGAACGGGTCGCCGAACGCCGTCTTGGCGTCGACACCGAGCAGGAGGAGGGAGACGAACGTACGAGCCTGGTCGACCTTGAAGTTCTGAAGCACTGGACTGCTCTCCTGGATGAGGCGACACCCGAGGAACTCCTCTAGGCATGTTCAAGGTATCACGATTCAACTAGGTACCTAGAGGAGTTGGAACGAGCAGAGACGGTCCCGGCCTGTGCGGGCCAGCTCAGCGAGCGGGGAAGTCGTACTCCAGCACGTAGGCCGGTGCTGCCTTCACGGTGTCGCACACCTCGACGGCGCGGCCGTCGGTGTCGTACGCGGTGCGGAGCACGGTCAGCACAGGCGTTCCCGGTCCGAGCTTCAGCCGGCGCCGCTCGTCGGCCGTCGGCATCCGCGCCGTGATCTCCTCGGTGAACCGGTCGAGCATGTGGCCGCTCTCCTCCAGGCGGGCGTAGATGCCGCCCGGCCCGGTGTCCTGCTCGGCGATGCGCGTGCCCTCGGCCAGGTCCACGGGGATGTAGGAGACGGCGGTCTCCACCGGCTGCCCCTCGGCGAGGTAGCGCCGCGACCGAATCACCACGTCGGCGGCCTCGTCGAGCTTGAGCCGCTCCCGGACGAGGTCGGGCGCCGGCCCCCGACCGACGTGGATCTCGTCGACGCCCGGAGTCACGCCGGCCTTCTCGGCCTCGGCGAGGAACGCGGCCTGCCCGGCGTCGCGGTGGCGCCGCGCGAACCGGTCGGAGGCGAGCCGGCGCACGGGTGCCGGTAGACGGACGAACACGCCGCGGCCCTGCTCGGCAACGACCCGGCCCTCGGCGCGGAGTTCCTGAATCGCCTGCCGCGCGGTCATGCGGGCCACGTCGTAGTGCCGCATCAGCTCGGCCTCGGAAGGGAGCTTGTCGCCGGCCGCCAGGTCCCCGCGGTCGATCGCGGTGCGCAGCTGGTCGGCGATCTGGCGATAGGGCGCGCGGTCATCGCTCCTGTCGAGCGACCCGAGTGCCACAACTCCTCCAGACGTGTAGGTAGCTGTAGCGTACGGCCACCACAGGCAACAGGAGCAACTAGAGGCGCTGGAGGTTCGGTGGCGGACACCCCGAAGCACTCCGTGAGCGTTGCCGGCATCGTCATCCGCGACGACGGCCGCATCCTCGCGATCCAGCGTCGCGACAACCAGCACTGGGAGCCTCCGGGCGGCGTGCTGGAGCTGGACGAGACGTTCGAGGCCGGCGTCCGCCGCGAGGTTCGCGAGGAGACCGGCGTCGAGGTCGAGGTCGAGCGCCTCAGCGGGGTCTACAAGAACCTGCCGCGCGGAATCGTCGCGATGGTGTTCCGATGCCACCCTCGCAGCGAGGCCGTCAGCAGCACCGACGAAGCGAGCCGAATCGGCTGGCTGACCGTCGACGAGATCACCAAGCACATGGACCCCGCCTACGCAGTCCGTGTTACGGATGCTTTTGAGTACACCCCTGCGAGTCGCACTCATGACGGTGTCAGAATCGTATGAATGCACGAAGTATCGCGACGGCGCCAACCATCAACTACCAGTACATCGCAATTACGTCTGTGTCGATATAGCGCTGGTCACTCGAGTTCTGAGGCGGTGTAGCTGCCGCCCCCGGCAGAAGAGCACCATTCGGGTCTAGCCCTGCTTCTGCAAGGCACTCCACCCGAAACGTAGCAGCCAGCGTCGGATCTATCGCCGGTGATGGCAGATTGACGCTAGCTTCGACTGCATTGAACGCCGCCCTCCGATCATCGATTGAGTCGAAGTTTTCAGCGCCAGCATCGGTCGCGATATCGACCGCGATACGCGCCGATTCCGTTAGGGTATGACCGCGACTTTCGGCGATCCTGCCCGCGTATGCCACCAATGCAATCTTTCGCCTATGCCTTGCTTGACTACCTGCACCGATTGCCGCTGCGCCAGCCATCGCCTCCAGAACGCCTTGACCCATCACCTCCATCTGGACGGTTAAGTCAGGTACGGCCACTTCGAGCACTTCGGCAAGCTTAACCGGAGTCCACGATCTACGAATGCCGAGTCGATTTATTCGACAAAGTACAGTAAATCTTGAGTCCGAGAACAAGATGCGGCGCAGATCTTTCCAGTACAACTGCTCATCTGTCACGCCAACAACGAAGACTTCCTTTGAAGGTGGTCGTTCAACATCCGGGAGTCCATCTATCGCGCGTTGGTGGACGAGATACTCTTTCCCGTCAATATCGACGCATCGATAATCAACCATCTTGCATTTGATCGGAACTAGGCCAACCATGAACTTGCCCAGGACGCGATTCATGATGCGTGCTTGCTCGAATTGTGACCGGACCTCCGGTGTCACCATAGCCGGGTGCTCATCAAGCAGCTCCGACATGGCATCAATAATCGAACTTACTCGATACACTGGATCGACTGATACCTCAACAACAGCCTCGACAAGTTCCCCACGACTGAGCTTCTCAGATGCGAGGACCCAAGGCTCAGCTTTCCCACGCATAGCACCTGCTTTGAGGTCCACCCAAGATGCATAAGGTGCTGAATCTGCCGATGGGGGCGGCAGAATCAATCGACTCTCCACCTCCAGCAGCTTTTTGAAGGTCGACTGAACCGTCGCCTTCCTCAGAACTTGGGTGCTACTGCCCCTAGTTCCCTGAATCTTCGTCGCAGCCTTAGCCTTCGCTACAGGACTGAGGCCCAACTCTATGTCCGCACTGCTCTCTGTCATGAGAGATGCTGTCTGACCCTCGGTCAATTCAGAGGTTACTTCCCCTAATCGGGATGCGATGAGGCTATATACGCTTACCTCGTCTAGGTAAACGAATTCACGGCGGTCAGTGCCTCGCGAATTCGTCAAGGCTCGCTGCACTCGATACCTGGAACGCCAAGCGACAAATCTCTCGCGTAAACTGGCCACTACTATTCTCCTATGGTTGTATTTAGGAGAGCCCGCTTATCGCGGACGCGCTCGAACGCTCCCCAATAGTCTTCCTCATGTATAGCTGAGCGGCCACTCTTAACCGCGAGCAATGCGGCTTCAGTCCACATGGCGGTCAGTTCTGCGCCTGACCACCCGTCCGTTATTTCTGCCATCCGACGGTGCGAAAGCGCTCCCTCGGTTTTCAGTTTCCGTGACGACACCTCCAAGATTGCTTCACGATCTTGCAATGATGGCAGTCCAAAATGGATCTGCCAGTCTAGTCTCCCTGGGCGGCGGAGTGCCACGTCAATATCTTGTGGTCTGTTGGTTGTGCCGATGACTATCACATTCTGCTCCTGCCTGAAGCCATCGAGTGCAGTAAGGAGCTGTGCGACGACGCGACGAGAGTGCTCGTTAGAGTCCGTGTCACGGCGAGTGGCGATACTGTCAAGCTCGTCGAAGAACACAATAGCGCGCTTCTTGGTCGCAGCGTCGTCGAAGATCATTCGGATGATCTGCTCGCTCTGGCCAACCCACTTGTTGATAACCTCTGGCCCGCTAATTTCATAGAAGGTGGCCTTGCATACATCCGCGATTATCCTTGCCAGCATTGTCTTACCAGTTCCAGGTTCCCCCGTGAAGAGCACGCCCTTCACTGGGCGCGCATTGATCTCCTTCAGCTCTTCATGATGCGAAAGCGGAAGCTCGATCAACTCCTTGGCCCGCGCAACAACATCTGACAGGCCGCCAAAGTCTGCAAACGAAGCGCGGCTCTCGGTGTCGGGTTCAACCCTGTACCTGTCGATAGCGCTTGGACCTATCTCACCTATGGAATCTAGGGCGCTTACCGACGTCTCCGACAGCACTCCGAGAACGCCGTCGTTATCTTCGTACTCTACTGTATTGCCGACTGCACAAACGACATCGGTGCTGGGTGGTAGTAGAACCAGTCGACCGCCATTATCCACCACAGTTCGCTCGTCAGACACCAATCGGACTACTCCGACTGACGTCGAGGTTGGCCACAGGTCATGCGGAACCTTCGTGATTCGGCTTTGCGTCTGGTCGTAGAGCAACACGTCCCCGACGTTCAGGTCGAGCGACCCATCGTTGTCCGCAGTGCCAGTTAGCCCGTTCCGAAACTCCACATAAATGACGGACTCGTCATTACTGAAGGAGCGGACACGGAGTAGTTGCTGGCCCGCGCTTAGTCTGGTCTGCATGGTGACGGAAGGCTACTTCGAGACCCCGACAACCCAGGGCTCCGCCCTGGACCCGACACCGCTCGGGAGAGTGGGCCGGGCTCTCCCACGCGGCGCACCTGCGGCTATCAGGTGCGGTGCCGGGGGCATCGGTCGTTCGTCCGGTTGGGCGCTCCACCGATGCCCCCGACCCCGCTCCTGATCGGGTTTCACCTGCGCCGCGAGGGAGAGCCCAAACTTGGGCGGTGGTCATGAAGAACGCGTGGTCAAGTCCGCGAGGTAGCGCGCGAGCTGGGAGGCGAACTCTGACCCATCGTTGACGCAGATGAACCCGCGCCCGTGCTTGAACAGCGCCTTCCGCACGGTGCTGCGCCGGTAGGTCACGCGGCCGGTCGACTGCTCGACGCGCTGCACGCTGATCGTCTTCGTGAGGCGCTTCGCCCGGTACCAGCGGCGCGCGATCCGGCCGGCCGCGATCCCGACCTCCGGCGTCACCTGTCGGATGGCCAGCTCGCGGTGCAGACCGCGGTAGCCCCAGAACCTTCCGACGCTGCCCTCCTCGGTGACATCCGCATCCGGGCCGGCGCAGTCGGGGCACTCGTCGCGATCCTGGTCGTAGCCCGCTCCGCAGTCCGTGCACACGAGAACCGTCGTCAGCCACTCGCGCGGCACCTGGTGCTGGTACTCCTTGCTCCCGCCCGTGCCGTACTTCGCGAAGTACACCGCCATCCGTCGCGGGTCGGTCAGCTTGATGCCCTGCGCATAGTCGACGCCCGTGCCGGCGAGAAGGTGGCGTCGACGCTGTTCAGGGTCGGGGTGGCCGACGATGTCAGCCCAGGTGATCGAGAGCCAGCGCTTGAAGTCGACGCGGATCGACTGGCCGGTGGCCGGGTCGGGGACGGCCGTGGTGCCCATCGGTGGCGTGGTCGACAGGTGGAAGTGCGGCGCCCCGCGCCCCTGGAACTCCTTCTTCCACGGCCCGCGCAACGGCTCGCCCCAGGTCCGCGCGTAGCGCTTGCACAGCGCCTGGAAGTGCTGCGTGACCGTGCCGGCGTCCGGGGCGACGGTCAGCCAGTCGCCGGGGTAGGTCAACGTCAGCATGGCCGGCAACCGGCCCCGCCGGTCCTCCGTGGTGCGTTCCGCGGAACGGCAGCGCGGGCAGTAGCCGAGGTGCTCGTCGTACTCCCTGCGGCAACCGGTGCAGATGTGGAACCGACCGTAGAGGTAGGTGTAGTCCAGGTCCGAGAGCCGCTCGACGAGTCGGGCACGGGACTTGCGCGTCCAGGCGGTGATCGTGCCTCGGGTTGGCAGGGCGTCGGGCATGTCGCCCTCCCAGGTGGCGGCGATGTCGATGTGCTTGCGGTGCCGCTCGACGGCGCGCTCGTGGGTGCGCTCCGCGCGGGCGTAGTCGCGGGTACGGACGCGGAACACGCCTGGGCTGACGACGATCTCCCACCATGGCCCCTCGCTCAGGATTCCCTGCTCGCCCACCGCGCCGGCCGTGATGTGCGGAATCAGGTCGGCGGCGTGCTGGACCAGCTCAGCGCTCGGGAACCACGGCTGCCACAGCGGGGTCGGCTCGACGTCGACGTCGGTCCGTTCCGGTGCTCGGACAGATATGGCACATGGGACAAGCCCAGCCGGGCCGCCGGGCTCGGCCTGGTCACGGCCACGGCCGTGGCGGCGCTCGGCCAGGCCGGGGCTCCAGCCTCCGGCGCGCCCC
>JAODMX010000440.1 GCA_025464735.1 Frondihabitans sp.
TGGTTGAGGTTCCGCTGGAGTCGCATCAGCCGGAGGATCGCGCGCGACTGGCGGTCGTACACCGGCCACTGCGCGCCCGTCGGTCCGACGAGCCCGATGACGTGGAGGCCTGCGAGATGGGGGAATGTGGTGCCCTCTGCGTAGCGAAGAGGATGACCGTGCTCCCACCGGACGAGGCCCTTCCGAAGGAACGGCAGCTCCGTCGTGTAGCCGGTCGCTGCCACGATGGTGTCGTACTCCTCGACGGTTCCGTCCTCGAAGGTGACGAGCTTGCCGTCGATGTTCGAGATGCCGGGACGCACGGCCAGCCGGCCGTGGTGGATCCAGTGGAGCACCTGCGTGTTCACGACCCCCGGGTTCTTGTCGACGTTTTCCGTCTCGGGCGCAGGGAGCCCGGGGTAGTCGCGCGAAGTGCCGTAGGCGAGACGGATCGAGAAGCGCATGATCCGCTCGCGGAGCTTCGGTGGAAGGAAGCCGATCGGCAGCTGGGTGCGGCCGCGCCCGGCGAGAGTCTTCGGTTGGAAGACCTGCCCCTTGCGGATCACGATGGCCGTGGTCAGGTGCTCCTGGACGGCATCGACGGCGATATCGCAGCCGGAGTTGCCGCTGCCGACGACCAGGATCCGGTCGCCGTCGAAGTCGTCGGGCGCACGATAGTCGTGCGAGTGGAAGAGCTTGCCGGTGAACGTGCCCGGAAACGTCGGAACGATCGGGGTGGAAAGATGCCCGTTCGAGATGACGACGGTGTCGAAGCGGCGAGTCTCCCCCGCGTCGGTGGTCACGTTCCAGCCGGCCAGACCGGTGACATCCACCGGTTCCACCGCGACGACGCGGGTTCTGAAGGTGATCTTCTCGCGAATGCCGAAGTGGTCGGCGTACGAGTTGAAGTAGGCGACGATTTGATCGCGGTGCGGAAACATCGGAAACTCGTCAGGAATCGGGAAGCCGTCGTAGCTGCAGAGGTCTTTCGCCGTGATCAGGTGAAGAGAGCGATAGCCGAAGTTCCACAGCCCGCCGACAAATTCCGAGGCCTCATAGGCCATCACGTCGTATCCGGCCTCGGAGAAGTTCTTCAGCGCGGCAAGGCCGGCGGCTCCCGCGCCGATCACACAGACGGTCTGGCGTGCGGTGGTGCTGTGGCTACTCATGATCTCCTCAGGTGCTGATTTGTAGACAATATGTCCGAAAACCAGTGTCTTGCTAGAGATCACATCGATTGTTTACATTATGGAAACAGGGCGCAACGAGTCGGCAATCAAGAGACGAGCAGCCCCATCAGGGGATCCTCCTCCAGGGCGTCGCGGTCGTCGGGAAAATAAGCGGTGAACTCCTCGGCGTTGAGGCGAATGTGCTCCAGCCACCGATCACGGGCAGCGTCGACGTCGCCTGAGCGCACAGCGCCGAGGAGTCGCGCATGCATGTTCACGATCGCCATGTGACCGGCCGGGTCGTAAGGAATGGCGAACGCGCGGACAAAGAGGCGAATGTCTCGCGCCGTCGTCCGGAACGTTTCCGCGGCCCGACGAAGACCCGTCGCCTCGATGAGCTTCGTCTGGAAGTCGAGATCCTGCTCGGTCATCCGATGCTGGTTTCCGCGAACTTCCAAGGAACTGAGGCGTTCGAGATGATCCTGAAGGTCGTCCCACTGGGCCTCCGAGATGACCCCCGGCGTACAGCCGTATTCGAGCGCGACCAGGCCGATCGCTCTCCTCATGGCGTAGACCTCAAGCACGTCCGTGAGCGAGGGTTCGGAGATGACAGCCCCGCGATTTCTGCGGAGCACTGCGGTGCCCTCGGCCGAAAGAATGCGAATGGCCTCTCGAATCGGACCTCGCGACACGCCGAAACGGGTCGCGAGGTCTTCCTCGACGAGTCGATCACCGGGCCCCAGCTCGCCCTGGTAGAGAAGCTGGCGGATTTCACGAGCCAACCGCTCCGCCGTAGAGAGTCGCCCCCCGGATCCGGATTCCACCATTCCCACTCCTACGATCGCGCAACTCGAATGATTGCAGATTGTTTACGATCCTACGAGATCCGCGTGATTCAGGCTTGCACAACAGCCGATCGGTCAGGAGGTGGCGTGAGATTCGTCTAGGCGCTCGCCGCAACGTGGTCGCCGTGCCGGTGCTGCGAGTCGGCACCGTTCGGCAGTGCTTCGGTGGGGGTCGCCGCATTCGGGGCGCGGCGGACGCCGAGGACGACCGACAGGGCGAGCGCAGCGACGAACCAGATCGCGACGTGAGTGAGCCACGGCCACATTCCGGTGCCGTTGAAGTAGATCACGTCGCGGATGGCTTCCATGGCTCCGGCGCCGAACCAGAAGGAGTGGAGGCCCTGCCAGAACCCCGGCAGGAATGTGTAGGGAATGGCGCCGCCCGCGCTGGGGAGATTGAGGAAGATCGCAACAGTGAGGACGAGGAAAATGGAGGCTTGTCCGGCAATCTGGTTGGCAAGCAAGGAGATCGTTCCCACTGTGAGTGTGTAAAAGGCTCCGACGGCAAGCAAGCCGAAGATCGTTCCGACGCTGGCCCCGAAGGTTCCGACGAAGATGCTGGCGATACCGAACTCGATCACGGGCACCAGAACCGACGCGATCAGGACGGTGAGGTACTGGGCGCGGAGTCTGATCTTGGCACCGACCTGCGCGAGGACCGTGACCGTGAGGTAGCCGCCGATCGTGCAGATGATCAGGTAATAGAACAGTCCCGTGCCGGTGATGTCCTTACTCGCCAGCGGTACAAGGTTCTTCACGACCACTGTCGTTTTCGCCTGCGTCGCGATGCTCGCAGCGACCTGCTGAACGGTCTGAGAGGTGGACCCACCGTTCGCCGAGGCGGTATAGGCCGTGATGACGCGCCCGATCTCGATCGCACCGATGGCGCCGCGCGTCTTGATGTCGTTGATCGCTTCGGCGGAGTCGGTGGTCGTAGTGATGTCGAACGAGTTGGGTGCCTGCTTCTGGATGCCGTCGCGAACCGCTGAAGTCTGTGCGTCTTGCCCGATGAGGATCAGCGGGGCGTTATGCGGTGCCGGCGCGTGAAACGCGCTGACGTAGCAGAGCGAAAACATGACCACGAAGAACAACGGGAAGACCATGGCCGTAGCAATTCCGACCCACGCGGGCTGGCCAGGCTTGGCCAGGACCGTCGGTGGCGCGATTGCGGCGTCCAGAGGATCGGCGGGCGCGTCCTGCGGTCGGTCAGCGGGTGATGGTGAAACAGTCGACATTGCGATACTCCAGGCGGGATGACGTTGACGGCGGGCGATTGCTCCTGTCGGCGTCAAGTATTCGACTTCGGTCCGCCATTTGTCAACAGTGTTGACAGTGTTGAATTGGCACGAGGAGACTGATGGCAATGGATGGTGACGACACGCGCGTGGACCGCTCGTTCCTCGTGAAGAAAGCGATCCTCGAGGCAGCGGCGGCGGCGTTCGCGAGCAAAGGCTTCGTGGCGACGGGCGTTCGCGAGATCGCGGCGTCTGCGGGCGTGGATCCCGCATTGATAATTCGGCACTTCGGATCCAAGGAATCGTTGTTTCTCCGGACCATGACGGTCGGGAACGCGTTCACCGACGCCATCAACGGTCCCCTCGACGACCTCGGACCCCGAATGGTTCGCTTCCTTCTCGGCGCCACCGACCCTGCCGGGATCCGGAGCGTGTACGCGGCTCTGTTGCGCGCGTCCGATCGGCCGGGCGTGCAGGAGCAGCTGCGGGCCAGTCTTCAAACCGCCGTTGTCACTCCACTCGTTGGGCGGCTGGCTTCGCCGGATGCCGAATTACGAGCCCACCTGTTCTCTGCCCAACTCAACGGCCTCATGAGCAGTCTGTGGGTCACCAACGATCCGTTGCTAACCCTCGCGCCCGAGGAGCAGATCATCGAGCTCTACGGAGCCTCGCTTCAGAACATACTCATCCCGCTCACCGCACCAGTCCCTCAAGAGCGATGACTGCCTACGTGGGGTCGAGACCGCGAAGGACGAGTCGAATCACCGTCTCGGCACGAGCCCGCGTGAGCGGTTCCGCTCGGGTCAAGACTCGAAAGACCAGCGAGCCCAGAAGCATGTCGGCTGCCGCGTCGAGATCAGCCGTATCGGCAGTCCCTCCTCGACAAAGGGCCGTGAGCCGAGACTTCACCGCCGCATGGAACGGTCCGGTGAAGCGGTCATAGAGCCGTTGCGCGATCAGGGCGTCCTCTGACGCGGCTATTGCCAGCGCTCGCAGCATCGCTGACCCTTTCTCCTCGGCAAGCTGATCGGCGAGATCACCGCCCCACGCGTAGATATCGGAATCGATCGTCGCCATGGCGGGCACGAGCCGCGAAATGCCCGCCTCGTCGGCGTCGAGAACAGCGTCGGCGACGACCGCCCCCTTGGATGGCCACCATCGGTACACCGTCTGTTTTCCGACGGCAGCGCGCGCCGCAATCGCCTCGATCGTCACTCGTTCGTACCCGACGTCGGCTATCAGGTCACGGGTCGCAGACAGGATCGCCACTCGCGCGCGTTCACTTCTCTGCCGTCCGGAGTATCTCGATTCGGCCACCTCCACAGGGTACCCAGGGGCGGCTCCTTTACTTCCGGTCGAGATCGGCATATCGTCAATCTAAACGAGACGGTGCGTCTCGACAAAGTCTTTCAGCAATGGAGGTCCAAATGACTCGTCCGGTCCTTGTCGTAGTCGGAACAGGTGGCATGGGCGCCGCCATCAGCCGTCGCCTGGGAGCGGGTCGCACCCTCCTCCTCGCCGACTTCAACGAATCAGCCCTCGAAGCGCTGGCGACGACACTGCGTGGCGACGGCTACGCCGTCCATACCCAGAAAGTCAACGTCAGCGACCGCGGCTCGGTCGCCGCTCTCGCGGACTCTGCAGCCACCCTTGGTCCGGTCTTGGGCGTCGCCCAGACAGCCGGTGTCTCTCCGGAGCAGGCACCCGTAGCCGCGATTCTGGCCGTCGACCTGCTCGGCACGGCGGTCGTCCTGGACGAGTTTGCCCGGGTCGTCGCGGAGGGCGGAGCGGGAGTGGTGATCGCCAGCATGGGCGGTCACTTCGCCAGCCTCCCGCCCGAGATCGAAGAGCAACTGGCGAACAGCCCGACCGACGAGCTTCTCAGCCTGCCGTTCCTGTCGCCGGAAAACCTCCCGAACAGCGGCGCTGCCTACAGCATCGCCAAACGCGCCAATCAGCTCAGGGTCCGCGCGGCTGCGCCGGCGTGGGGCGACAAGGGGGCCAGGATCAACTCGATCAGCCCCGGCATCATCTCCACGCCCATGGGTCAACTCGAGCTTGGCGGCGCTGCCGGGGCCGGCATGAGGGCAATGCTCGAGGCGTCCAGCGCCCAACGACTCGGCACGCCGGAGGACATTGCGACGGCGACAGAATTCCTTCTCGATCCGCGATCCAGTTTCATCACCGGCACGGACCTTCTCGTCGACGGCGGCGTCGTCGCAGCCTTCCGTGGTGGACGGCTCGCCCTGCCTCAGTAAGTCGAGCCATGCGGTGCCCGCCCCCTACCGCCGGGTCGTCTCCTCCAGCGCCGTGAACGACGGGATCCTGTCGCGCTCGATGTGCATGTAGGCGACGGACTCCGCCACGCGCTCGTTGCCCGAACGGATGGCCTCGGCGAGTGTCACGTGGTCGTCGAAGGCCTCGTCAACGTCGAGCTGCGACGTCAGGTAGAACAGCCACAGCACGCGACCGGTGACCGAGCGCATCACCTGCTTCATGAGGTCGTTGCCGGACAAGTCGACGATCGCTTCGTGGTACCAGGTACTCGCCTCGGCGACACGATAGGCGTCGCCGGAGTGCACGACGTCCTGCGAATAGCGGA
>JAODMX010000443.1 GCA_025464735.1 Frondihabitans sp.
GGAAGCTAAGACTCTCAGCGCCGATGGTACTGCAAGGGGGACCTTGTGGGAGAGTAGGACACCGCCGGACTCAACTTCACCACCAGAAAGGCCACCCCACACAACGGGTGGCCTTCCTGCGTTAACGCCCCAACCGGCGGTAACGCGACCGCCTGTTAGGCTGGCACCACAACACCACAGCAGGCCCCCGCGGGTGAGCGTCGTCGCACGGCGGCTCGACAGGCTCCTCGCATCCCGGCACAGACTTGTCCTAAAGGAGAATCCCCGTGAGCGATCGCGACGACGACAACGAGAAGCGTCCGCGACGCGACGACACCGGGCGCAGCTCCGGCGACAAGGGGGCCGGGGGCCGGGGGGCCGATCGCGGTAACGGTGGTTCGAGGCCGGAAGGTGACCGCGGTCCGCGCCGACCGTCGAACTCTGATGGCAGCGGGCGGGGGTCGAGGTCGTCGGGTGACGGTTCTGCTCGGTCTGGCCACGGATCCGGGGGTCGTCCGCCCTTCCGCGGCGGTGATCGACCGGAGCGTTCCGGTGGGCCCGCTCGATTCGATCGCTCGGAAGGTGCCTCTCGGGATCGCACCTGGAGCCCGAGGCCGCCTCGCGGCGGGCCTTCGCGTTCCGCCGACCGCGATCGGGCAGCGCGGCCCTGGCAGGAGCGGCCGGGTCAGGGGCGTCCCGGAGAGGGGCGTCCGGGGCAGGGTCGGCCGACGGGGGACCGCTCCGACTCGAAGCGTCCTCCTCGCGGTGACGGACCTTCTGCCCGCGACAAGCCATTTCGCGGTGATCGCCCGCAGCGTCCGGTCGCGGGGCGTCCCGACCGTTCCGGCGACAGCCGCGGCCAGCGTCCCGCCGGTGATCGTCCGTATCGCCCCTCGGGTGACCGCCCGGATCGTGCCAGCGGTGATCGTCCGTATCGTCCCGCAGGTGACCGCCCGCAGCGACCGACAGGCGGTCGGCCGCCGACGGGTCGGCCTCAGGGCGGCGCCTCCGATCGCGGCCGCCCGTCGGGTGACCGTGACAACCGCGGATCCCGTTCCGGCCGTGACTCCCGCGATGGCGGCGGCCAGTGGGAAGACCGCGATCCGCTGGGTCTGCGATCCGTTCGCCCGCGCCAGTTCGAGCCGCACCTGCCCGACGAGATCGAGCCGCGACAGTTGGACAAGGTCGCTCGCGCCGAACTGAAGACCCTCAGCAAGGAGAACGCCGATTTCGTCGCTCGACACCTCATCATGGCGGGGGAGCTCATTGAGGAGGATCCCCAGCTGGCTCACCAGCATGCGCAGGCGGCCGGTCGTCGAGCCGGGCGCATCGCGGTGGTCCGCGAAACCATCGCGATCACCGCGTATGCCCTCGAGGACTACGCGCTGACGCTTCGCGAGCTTCGCACCTATCGGCGCATCTCTGGCCGGAACGATCAGCTTCCGCTGATGGTCGACAGCGAGCGCGGCCTCGAACGCGCGGATCGTGCGCTGGAGCTCGGTCGATCGGTGGATCCGGCGACTCTGGACGTGGCGGTGCGGGTGTCCCTGGCCATCGCGATGTCCGGTGCTCGCCTCGACCTCGGCCAGACCGACGGGGCCCTGCGCGAGTTGGAGATTCCTCAGCTCGACCGCACGCGTGCCTACAGCTACAGCCCGGATCTCTTCGACGCCTATGCGACCGTGCTCGAAGAGCTCCACCGCGAGAAGGACGCCGGCGAGTGGCGCGCGCTTGCCCAGCGCGCCCGGGCAGCGCTGAACACATTGGACACTGAGGAGGACCGTGAAACTGTCGAGATCGTGGAAGAAGAAATCACCGGATTCGACGGAGACGACGTCGCCCTCGACGACGAGCTCGAAGGATCCAGCGACCCCGACGACGACCACGACCCCGACCACGAGTTCGGCAGCGACGAGCCCAGTGACGACGGGCACCAAGACCTCGCCTGACGACGCAGGCACGCCGCGATTTCCCCTCAAGGGCGTTGACGCGGTCCTCGCCGACCTGGACGGTGTCGTGTACACCGGCCCGAACGCCATCGAGTACGCCGTCGACAGCCTCAACAAGGTTGCCGAGGATCGGCGCGTCGGCTACATCACCAACAACGCGTCCCGAACTCCGGCGACCGTTGCAGCTCAGCTGAGCGGCTTCGGGCTGAAGGTGACCGGCGACGACGTCGTGACGTCCCCGCAGGCGGCCGTTCGTCTGCTTGCCACGGTCGTCGACAAGGGAGCGAAGGTTCTCGTCGTGGGAGGCGATGGCCTGACGACCGTCGTCGAGGCGGCCGGCTTCGAGATCACGCGTTCGGCGGATGATTCCCCAGCCGCAGTGATCCAGGGATTCGCGCCGGACGTCGGCTGGAAGGATCTGGCTGAGGCGTCGTTCGCCCTGGCGAAGGACATTCCGTGGGTGGCCACGAACCAGGACTGGACCATTCCGCAGGAGCGCGGGATCGCGCCCGGAAACGGCACGCTGGTGGCCGCCGTCCATACGGCCGTCGGCAAGCTCCCCCTGATCGCCGGCAAACCCGAGCGGGCCATCTTCGACGCCGCTGTGGAACGCTTCGGCGCGAAGAAGGCGCTCTTCATCGGTGACCGCCTTGACACCGACATCGCCGGTGCGGTCAAGGCCGGCCTCACCTCAGCGCTCGTCCTCACCGGGATCGACAAGGCGAAGCAGGTGCTTGCGGCGCCCGAGTCATCGAGGCCCGACTTCATCTTCGAAGACCTCCGAGAGCTCCACGAGGAGTACCCCGCGACCCTCGAAACGAAGGATCCCCGTGGTACGCGATCCTTCACCGTTCGGAACGCACGGGTCGAGCTTCGAGGCAACCAGGTGGTGGCGGTAGCAAAGGGGGAGTCGTCCGTCGATCTGCTGCGAGCCGGCGCGGCGGCCGTCTGGGGAAGCGGCCTGGCGATCTACGGTCTTGTCGTCGATCCTGCGCTCTACGAGTAGACGCTCAGGGCGGGTTCCGTTCGCTTGCGGCGCAGCCTGTGGAGAGTCTGCCCGCTGTGACGGTCGCCTCGGTTAGTGTGGACCGATCATGAGCGAAGAGAACGAAGTCGTCGACGGGCTGATCTCGCGGTTGACCGTCATTCGCGATCAACCGCTCGATCAGCGTGCCGTGGCGTTCGCTCAGATCCACGACGAGCTCCGGTCGGTTCTCGAAGGCGGTCGCAGCGATTCGGCGCGTTCCGACGGAACGTCTTCTCGCTGATGCACCGTCCGGCAACCGACCACGTCGCTGCGCGTTCGGCGCAGCAGGAGGCCTCGGCTGGCGGCGGCGAGGGCCTTCCGACCGAAGCGAATGCGACCGAGCGTGTCGATGTCGCGCTAACCGCGCGGGGTCTCGCTCGGTCACGAACCCATGCGCATCGGATCCTGGCGGCTGGTCTAGTCACGGTCGACGGTCGTGCCGCCCTCAAGCCGTCGCAGCCGGTGCGCTCCGACCAGACCAT
The DNA here is from genome assembly GCA_025464735.1 of Frondihabitans sp. Next base: position 3,438 of record JAODMX010000443.1, read on the forward strand.
CGAGGTGGCCGGCCTCGACCACTACGTCAGTCGCGCCGCCCACAAACTCGTCGGTGCGCTCGACGCGTTCGAGATCGACGTGCAGGCTCGTGTCGCTCTCGATGTCGGCGCATCGACGGGGGGATTCACACAGGTTTTGCTCGAACGCGGGGCCGACCATGTCATCGCCCTCGATGTAGGTCACGGCCAGCTCGCCCCGAACGTCCGCAGCGACTCTCGTGTCACCGTCATCGAGGGGGTCAACGCGCGCTACCTCACCGCGCCCGAGCTGAGCGTGATTGCGCCGCGGGCCGGAGAAGTCGACCTCGTCGTCGGCGACCTGTCGTTCATTTCTCTTCCGATCGTTCTGCCGGCGCTGGTGGAGACCGTCGGCCTCGGCGCCGACTACGTGCTCCTCGTCAAACCGCAGTTCGAAGTCGGTCGACAGGGGATCCGCGAGGGGATCGTCCACGACGCAGGTCTCCGCGCCGACGCGGTCACCGGCGTGCTCTGGGCCGCGCACGACCTCGGGCTCGGCACCGTCGGGGTCATTCCCTCGCCGATCATCGGCACGAATGGAAATCAGGAGTACTGCGTGCATCTC
>JAODMX010000071.1 GCA_025464735.1 Frondihabitans sp.
GCCCGCTCGGTCACAACCTCGGCCCCCGTGTACATCCCTTGGATTCCCGAGGAGACGCGTTCGTTGTAGGACTCCCAGAGCCCCTGGTCGGCGACGTCGTGCAGATGGAGCCCGGGAGTGGGACCGATCGGGCCACCGCCGTCGACCATCGTGATCCGCGCGTGCGGGTGACTGCGGCGGACGAGGTTGGCCACGGCGGCGCCCATGATTCCACTGCCCACGATGAGGAGGTCGGTAGGAGGGGTCGGTGCCATTGGTGCGTCTTTCTGAGGGAGTGTTCGACGGTCAGTCATGGAGCGATTTGGGGGGAAGGGAAGGTGGCCCGAACAGTTCGGAATCCAGCCGGTCGAGCACCAGCTTGAGGGCGCCGCGCAGCGGTGCGTCCAAACCGAGTTGGGAGGCGCGGAGCCCGATGTCGGGCGCGTTCCCCACCCGCATCGATGCTTCGAGACGGGGCAGGAGGAGGTCGGCCGCGTCTTCGAGGCCGCCCCCGAACACGATGAGTGGCGGCGCGATGGTCCACGAGAGTGTGATCAGGAGCGGCGTCACAGCGGTGACGAACTCGTCGATCTCGGCCAGCGCCTCGGGATCGCCGAGGCGTGCCGCCGCTACCCGACTGAGCGCATGGGCGCGTTGTGCGTCGAGGGGAGAGGTCAGCCAGGCGATGGGGTGGTCGTCGAAGTCGTTGAGCCCGACGACGCCCGCGGCTTCGACGATTTCACCCGCGGCCCCTCGGAATCCGCTGTAGATGTCGCCGTTGATCAGGATCCCGGCACCGGCGCGGTTACCAAGGATCAACCAGACGAAGGTGTCGATATCGGTCGCCGCCCCCGCCCAGTGTTAGGCTCGGGCGGCGAGGTTGGCGTCGTTGTCGACGAACCAGGGAAAGTCGAAGCGCAACGACAGCGCCGCACGGGCGTCCACTCCTGACCAGGTCGGCGCGAAGACGATGTGCCGAATCACGCTCTCGTCTTCGATCGCGCCACCGCTCGCGAGTGCTCCGCCTCGGATCCGGGTCGCCGAGAGGCCGGTCTCGGCGATCGCCGCATCGAGTGCTTCCGCCGCGGTGGCAAGGGTGTTCTCGGGGTCGAAGTAGTCGGGGAGTACCCGCGTCGCTCGTCCGAGCTCCCGTCCGAGGACGTCAGAGACCACGGCGGTCGTCGCGAACGTGTCGATTCGGAGCGCGGCGATCAGCGCGTTCTGCGGGCGCACGGAGTACCGCTTGGACGGGCGTCCAGCGCCCCCCGTGCTCGAGCGTGACTCCAGCTCGTCGACCCAGCCGTGCAGGGTGAGCTCGCTGAGAATCGACTCGATGGTGCGGCGCGAGAGCGACGTCGCGGCCGTGAGCTGCGCGAGGGTCGCAGGCCCGTCGACGGAAAGGATCGCCCGAAGTGCGGCCGAGGTGTTCAGGCGCCGCACCGCGCTCGTGTCGGTCCCCGCGAGCGACCGCGAGGGATTGCCGGGAACACTGGTGTTTCGCGGGGAGAGCGGCATGTCCGTCACGATATCGTCCGGCAGGATGTCGCCACGCGGCTCCGCTCCGTCGGCGCGGGTTGGCGTGCGGATCACTTGAGCCCCGTCGCCGCGAGTCCCTGCACGAAGTACTTCTGCAGAAAGAGGAACAGCACGAGCACCGGCAGCATCACAACGACGGCGCCGGCCAGGATGAGACCGTAGTCGGCGCTGTGGTTGGCCGCCTGACTGGTCGCGGCCAGGCCCACCGGGAGCGTGTACGTGGTCGCGCTCTGGGCCACGACGAGCGGCCAGATCAGGTTGTTCCACGAGAAGAGGAACGACATGATCGTTGTCGTCGCCAGCGCGGGTCCCGCCAGGGGAAGAAAGATCCGCGCGAAGATCCGCAGTTCTCCGGCCCCGTCGATCCGGGCGGCCTCGATCAGCTCGTCGGGGATCGACGTGGCGTACTGCCGCACGATGAAGATCGAGATCGGGAGCACCATCGACGGCAGTGCAATGCCGAGCAGGGTGTTCACCAACCCGAGATTGACGGTGACGACGAATTGCGGCACGAATGTCGCCGTGAACGGGATCATGACGGCGGCGAGCACTGCCGCGAACGCGAGTCGTTTGCCGGCGAAGTCGAGTTTGGCCAGCGCGTACCCGGCGGCGGAGGCGGCCACGAGGTTGCCCGCGACCACGAGCCCCGCGACGACGAGGCTGTTCACGAAGTAGGTGGCGAAGTTGTTCAGGGTGAACAGGTGCACGAAGTTGGCGAGCGTCACCGCGGAGGGGAACCACGCGCCGGGGTCGCTGCGAATGTCCGCCGTGGTGCGCAATGATCCTGCGAAGACCCAGACGAAGGGCAGGATGACGACGACCGCGCCGAGAACGAGGGCGATGAGGAGCGAGGCGCGGACCTTCGCCGACGTCACCTCCTCGCCGGAGCGGGCGGTGAGCGGGGTGGACGAGGTGAGGGGAGCGGTCATGTGCGGGGCCTCAGAATCTTGAACTGGATGAAGCTGACGACGGCGACGAGGACGAGCATCACGAACGAGGCCGCAGACGACACACCGAACCGGCCGAAACCAAACTGCTGATAGGTGTAGAGCGCCATCGACTCGGTCGAACCGAGCGGCCCGCCGTTGGTGAGCAGGTAGGGCTCGTCGAACACCTGCAGGAAGAACACGGTCAGGAGCACCGAGACGAGCAACACCGTCGGCAGAAGCAGCGGCAGAGTCACGGAGAAGAGTCGCCGCCACCAGCCGGCCCCGTCCAGCGAGGCCGCCTCGTGGACGTCCTGCGGAACCGCCTGAAGGCCGGCCAGGAAGAGCAGCATCGCGGTACCGAAGTTGCGCCAGACGCCGAGGGCGATGACCACGGGCATCGCGAAGTGAGTGTCGCCGAGCCAGTCAGGGCCGGCGAGGCCGATCATCGCGAGAGCCTTGTTGACCGTGCCGTCCTGGTTGAACGCGTACTGCCAGATCAGGGCGATGGAGACGACGTTTGCGACGACGGGGGCGTAGAACAGCGCCCGGAAGAACGGTCGCATCCGACGGATCGCGCTGTTCAACACCACGGCGAGAGCGAATCCGATCGCCGTCGTCAGCGGAACGCCGACGAGCACGAACACGAAAGTGTTGCCGATGGACTGGATGAACCCCGGATCCTGAAACAGCGAGACGTAGTTCTTGAGTCCGGTGAAGTCGACGTCGAAGGGCGTGCGGAGGTCAGCCCCCTGCAGATCGGTGAGGCTGATCCCGAGGGAAGCGACCACGGGGATCGCCGTGAAGAGGAGGAACAGCACCGCGAACGGACCGAGCAGGATCCAGGCGGCACGATTCTGGCGTCCCGACCCCCGGCGGGGGCGCCGCGCAACGCGCGACGCCCTCACCGAGCGGAGGGCCCGTTGGGCGGTGGTCACTGCGAGCCCGTACCGAGGTTGTCCGCGTAGGTCTGGATCGCCTGCGCCGCCTGGACGGCTGTCTCGGTGCCACGGGCGACGGCCTCGACCTGCTTGCCGATCTCGGTGGCGACCTGGCTCCAGGTGCTGACGGTCGGGTAGCTCCGCGTGTTCTTCATCTGGGTGAAGAAGGCGTCGAGGAGCGGCTGGCTCGTGATCGACTTGTCCTTCCAGGCGGAGATCAGCGACGGCATCGAACCGTAGGCCTTGTACTGCGCGACCTGTGTCTTCTGCTCCGAGAGGTAACGGATCACCTTCCACGCGGCATCCTGGTTCGTGGAGCTCTTGAAGACACCCCAGCTCCCGCCACCGACCGGACCGACGCCGCTCGACGAGCCGGCGGGGAGCGGCACGGTCGCGACGTTCTTCGCGGTCCAGCCGGTCGACTTGGCCACGCCGTCGAGCTGACTGATGACCCACGGGCCACTTTGGAGGGCCGCGGTCTTGCCCGAGACGAAGTAGGGCTGCGCGTCGAGGAACTGTGGGGTATCGGTGTTCGCTGTGCCGCTGGAGAAGAACGAGGCGAACTCCTTGATCGAGGTGATCACAGCGGGGTTGTTCGCGAAGGTCCACTTCGTCTGGGCGGCGTTGATGACGTTGCCGCCGTTCTGCCAGGTGTAGATGGCGATGTCCTGGCCGTTGTAGGAGTCCCAGCCGACATCGGCCCCGAAGCCCTTGACGGCCCCGGCCGATTGGAGTTTCTTGAAGAACGGAACCATCTCGGAGATCGTCTTCGGGGCCGCGACCCCGGCCTTGGCGGCCAGGTCTTTGCGGTAGATCAGGGCGTAGGTGTACGTGTACCACGGGACCGCGTAGGCGGTTCCTTTGATCTCACCCGACTTCCAGGATCCGGAGAAGAAGGAGGACGGGTCGACGAGCCCGTCAGGGACCGCGGCGAACACCTTGGGGTCGAGGAACTGTGCGGCCGTCTCGGTGTAGAGCTGGGCGACATCCGGTGTGGTTCCCGCCGCGATGGCGGTTTGCAGCTTGGTGTTGTACTGGGCGGACGGGATGATCGTGGTCTGGATCTTGACGTCCGGGTTGGCTTTCTCGAAGGGCGCGAGGGTCTTCTTGAGGGCGGTGGCGTCACCGTCGGGAGCCCACAGGGTGACGGTGCCCTTGGCAGGGCCGGATCCGACGGCGGTTGTCGCGCTCGACGAGCTGGTGCTCGCCCGTCCGCAACCGGTCAGGGCGAGGGCCGCCAGCGTTACCGCGGCGGCCGTCTGAATCAATCGAGTGCGCCTCGATTGGCGGGAAAAAAGGGACACGTGTGGCTCCAGTGCTCGAGGGGGATGGCTAGCAGTGGTGCATTTTGCGGAAAGGTCGCAAAATTGAGAATGGGAGGTCCTCGACGAGAAACTTAGGCGCCGTCCGTTACGACGAGATTTCGATCGCGTTGAGGTTTCGTTTCCCTTTTACGCGCGCCGCGCAGCCAGTGACACGGGCGCGGGTGCGGCCGCTCAGGGGGTTGAGGGGGCTTCCGCGAGGAGGGCCGCGAGGTCGACGTCGAGCAATTGCCGGATCCGGTCGTCGCGCTTCTCCGAGTAGTCACGGTCGGGCACCACGATCGAGTTGACCTGGCTCATGATCGCCGAGCCGATGTCATTCCACGCCCGGTCGCGGGCCGCGAGAACGATGTTGTCGACGTAGGAGCTGTCGTCGCGCAGAGCTCGCAGCTCGGTCGAGACCGTCGCGGAGATCGTCTGGCGGAGCGCCAGCGCTTCGTTGTCGTCGGGACGGTAGTCGAACTGGTGCCGGGAGCGGCCCCGAGACTTGAGCGCTTTGCCCCGGGTCTCGACCATGCGCGACGCGAGGTTCGCCTGTTCGTCGGCGAGGTGGGTGATCTCCTCTACGACGGCGACCCGCGTCTCGTCGCGGTCGAAGGCCGCCTGATCACGAAGCGCGTGCACGATGATGCGGTTGGCTACAGAGACGGTGGCTGCTGCACGAGCGATCAGGAGGCCGTCGGCTGTGGCCACCTGGACGACGGCGGGGTCTACCGTCTCCGGCGTGACCGCGGCTTGCTTCGACTTGGCTCTCACTGGCGCAGTGCTCCGCTTTCAGGCGTTGATGGAGGGCTGCGGAATGCCGCTGTCCTTCCACCTTCGAGGCTAGCGCGACGACCCGCCACTTCCCAGAATCGGGGCGCCCAATCCTGTCCCTCGTTTCCCGACACGATTCTTTACCGACACGATGCACAGAGGCGTCACTGGCGCGGAATGTCACGTACGGTAGCCCACGTCAGGGGACGCACAAGCTAGTCGGGACGCTCAATCCGGGCTGTTCCTTTCGGGACATGTAGGTCGAGGTATTTCAATGGTTTTATTCGTGCGCGCTCAGCAGACGAAGACGACGCGACGGACGGCGGGGCTCCTGCTCGCCTGCTCACTCGCGGCAACCGTAGCAGTCGTTGCTCCTGCCATAGCATCGCAGCCGGCGCGAGCGGCGACGCCCGCGACGGTGACGACCGCGGCAGCGACACCGCTTACGGCCACGCTGACGTGGAAGCACGAGATGGGCAACGCCGGTCACCCCGTCGCCCTGGCGTCGCCGATGGTGGCGACGCTCGGCTCGGGAGGGTCGTCGGTCGTCATCGGCGACCGTTCGGGCCACGAGTCGGCCTTTCATCTGAGCAACGGCGGGCTCGTCTTCAAGGTTGCGACTCCCGGTGGTGCGGCCGTCGACTCGACCCCGTCCGTCATGGGGTCGGGCACGAGCGCCCGGTTGTTCTTCGGCGAGGGCACCTCGAGCTCGCCGGCGGTCGGCGGTTACCGGTCGATCAGCTCGACCGGCCACCAGGTCTGGCTGGTCAAGCCGAAAGCCCAGCCCTCCGGATCCGCGACGCGCGGTGTCATGTCCTCGCTGGCGATCGGCAACCTACAGACCGGTAACGACGTCATCGGCGGGTCCATGGGCCAGGAGCAAGACCTCATGGCGGCGACGAACGGCAAGGTCGAGAGCGGTTTCCCGTGGTTCCAGGCGGACTCCAACTTCTCGACACCCGCAGTGACCGACCCCAACTCGACTCCCGGTAAAGACCTGATCGTCGAGGGCGGTGACTCGACCGCCGGGGTCGCCTTCGGCACGCACTACGCCAACGGCGGCCACATCCGCCTCCTGTACCGCACCGGCAATGCCGGATCGTCGAACCCGGCCGCGGGTCTGAAGTGCCAGTACAACACCAACCAGGTGGTCCAGTCGTCGCCCGCGGTCGGCAACTTCCTCACGTCGAGTGCCTGGGGTGCGGTCGTCGGCACCGGCACCTACTGGTCGGGCGCATCCGACACCGACAAGCTCATTGCGATCAACAGCACCTGCCAGCCGATCTGGAAGGCGAGCCTCTCGGGTAGCACCCAGTCGAGTCCCGCTCTCGCGGACACCTCGGGGACGGGTCACAACTCGGTGATCGAGGGCACGCTCATGAACGCGAATGCCGGTCGCGTGTACTCGCTCAACGGTGCCAACGGCCACACCAACTGGTGGACCCAGATCCCCGGTGGCGTCTTCGGCGGCATCACCACTGCCGATCTGTCAGGCCAGGGTTACCAGGACGTCATCGTTCCCACCCCGACCGGCACTTACATTCTCGACGGCAAGACCGGCAGGCAGATCATGAAGCTCGGTGCCGGTTTCGGCTTCCAGAACAGTGCTCTGGTCACGAACGACCCCAACGGCACGATCGGGATCACGCTCGCCGGCTACGACGGTCACGACGCGGGGATCATCCTCCACTACGAGATCACGGGCGGCGGTGCCCGCGGAGCCAACGTGAACGTCAAGGGTGCCTGGCCGATGTTCCACCACGACCAGAAGTTGACGGGCGACGCGAACACCGTCCTCGCCGCCAAACCGTAACCGGCATTCCCCGTAGCCGATTCGGATTCCGATCCGGCATCTGGCACTCGCGGACCCCTGGTTGGCAGTCGCGCACGCGTCGCCGACCGGGGGCCTGTCGCTAGCGTCGGGGTATGCCGATCACGCCCGACACGAAGAACTGGACCTGGGTTCTCGAAGCGCCCTGTCCTGACTGCCACTACGACTCCAGCCGCGTCGCCTTCCGGGACATCCCCGGCCTCGTGCGCTCGAACGCCGCCCTGTGGCCGCCCCGTCTCACCCGACCGGATGCACGTGAGCGGCCTGACGACGCCACCTGGTCGCCACTCGAGTACGGCGCGCACGTGCGCGATGTCTTCCGCGTGTTCACGGGCCGGTTGATTCTGATGCTGACTGAGGATGCACCGGAGTTCGCCAACTGGGATCAGGACGCCACCGCGGTCGATGACGACTACCGGGCGCAGGATCCGAGACGGGTGGCGAGCGAGCTGGTCGCTGCGGCCGAAAGCGCCGCGGCGGCGTTCGCGGCGGTGGCCGATTCGGAGCTGGGTCGGACCGGTCTTCGCTCCGACGGCAGCGCCTTCACGGTCGAGAGCCTGGGCCGCTACTTCCTGCACGACCCGATTCATCACTGGCACGACGTGGCGTGAGCGTGACGCCGAGGCCCTCGCCCACGCTAGAAGGTGAAGCGGGCCTCGGGTCGGTCGTCGAGGGCCGTGTCGATGCGCCCAAGCATCTCGTCGGACATCGGCGGGAGAGAATCGCGAGCGAACCAGGCGGCCTCGCTGTTCTCGCCGTCAGCGGGGAACGGCACACCCGAGACATAGCTGAACCGGAAGATCAGGTCGAGGTACTGGGTCACGTCGCCGTTCGAGTAGGTGATCGCGGCGGTCACGCCGACGCCTGCGAGGCGGACCGGTACGGCCACGACATCCGCCTCTTCGCGGACCTCGCGGGCGGCCGCGCGGGCGGGCTCCTCGCCGGGATCGATGATCCCGGTGACCGGTGTCCATGCGCCGTTGTCGCTGCGACGGACGAGCAGCAGCTCGTCGTGGCCGTCGACCTGGCGGACGACCACTGCTGTCACCCCGGACAGCCAGAGGGGCATCGTCCCGATCTTCTCGCGGAGAGCAAGGACGAAATCGGGCGTGGCCATGGCCCCGAGGCTACCAAGTGCGGGTCGGCGTCGCGCTAGGGTCGGTGTATGGCCGACGAAGCGCTTCTGGTCGACGTTCCCCTGGCGGTCGAAGGCGGCTGGCCGCCGGTCGACGTGGAGGCTCTGTGGGCGCGGGTCGACGGCGACGGAGTCTTCGTCGTCGAGAATGTGCCCGTGTTTGCGATGGACCTGTCGCGCGGCGACACGATCGAGGCGTCGCTCGAACCGAGCGGGCGTTTTCGCTTCGCCCGCAGGATCCTGAGGGGCGGCCACGCCACTTTCCGCCTGATCGCCCTCGGAGACGAGCGGGCGGTGGCCGACGTCGTCGAGCGCCTCGAACAGCTCGGCGCCGACGTCATCGAATCGAGTTTCCCCGCTCTCTGGGCGATCGACGTGCCGCCGGAGTCCTCCGTCGAAGCCATCCGAGCGGCTCTCGATGAGGCGGCGACGCGTGACGTGATCGAGTTCGAGGACCCGCGCACCGCCTGACCTGTGTCACTATGTAGCCCACAACCGGGGTGACGGTACCCCGGACGGGCCAGGGGAGTTCCAGCGTGACGATCGTCAACCCGGCGGCAGATGATGCGCTGCGTGAGATCGAGCTGCCCTGCGGTCGCCTCCTCCTCGGCAACGGTCGCGGTGTTCCGATGCGTCGTTATTCGATGATCGATTCGACGCTTCTGATGGTCGCTGTGCAGTCCATCGTGATCTCCGCTCTCCTGCCGCTTTCGCCGACGCCGAAGCTGGTCGCGATCGCCTGCGGCGTCGTCTTCACCCTGGTAGCGGCCGTCATAAGCCGCCGTCGGTCACTCCGCACGACGGCCGTTCGAAACGAACGTGCCGCGATCATCCGCTGGCTCGCCATTCACACCGCACTCGATCACCGGGGTCGTCTGGCGCTTGCCTGGGCCGAGCCTCAGGAAATCGGCGAGAGTCAGTACGAGTTCCGGACGGTGTGCAACGGCCGTCTTCTCTCGCTGATCATCGATCTCGATATCCAGGTCGCGTCGCTCGCCACTCTGTAACGCCTGAGGCGATTTGCCGAGCGGCCCGTCAGCCTCGGCGACGGCTTTGCGAGAGACGAACCCGGTGCGCGAGGAGCGCCGCCACGACGGCGAGCACGACCTCGATGGTCCAACCGAGGTAGTGGCCCGTGATCAGTCGGCGGACGGCGTCGAGCGTGAGAAGGCTTCCGCCTGTGACGAGGGTTACGTACAGCACCAGCGTCGTCGACCTCATGTTGCCCCCGAACCTGTTGTTGGCGCGCAGCCGAAGCGCGCATAGCTACTCTAGGTTGGGATCGTGGGCGCCGACATCCCCCGAAGGAGAGTCCTCCAGAGGGGGGACCGAGGGGATCCTTGGCCGTCATGAGAACTCCGGACCGTGGGGGCGCCGGTAGGATCGTCGCATGCGGCTCATCGCCCGACTTCGCGACGACGTCAAAGCCGTTCGGCGCAACGACCCGGCCGCCCGTGGCACCGTCGAGATCGTCCTGGTCTATTCGGGCCTCCACGCCGTGTGGGCGTATCGCATCACGTCGAGGCTCTGGCGCGACGCCTCCTGGCCCGGATCCCGCATGCTCGCTCGCATCCTCTCGCAGCTGGTCCGGTCAGCGACCGGCATCGAGATCCATCCCGGCGCGATCATCGGTCGGCGGCTCTTCATTGACCACGGCATGGGGGTGGTGATCGGCGAGACCGCGGTGATCGGCGACGACGTGCTCCTGTTTCACGGCGTGACGCTCGGCGGTCGGGGCTCCGGCGA
>JAODMX010000461.1 GCA_025464735.1 Frondihabitans sp.
TCGTCGGAGGGGCGGGGTACATCGGCTCCGTCATCGCTGAACGCTTGACAGAGGAGGGCGCGACCGTGGTTGTCGCCTCGCGTCACACCGACGACGGGGTGACGCTCGACGGTGGCGACCCGGCGTCCGTGGCGAAGGGGGTTGCTGAGGTGTTGGAGCGGTGGGGGCGGATCGACGGGCTCGTGGTGACGGCCGCTCCGAGCGCGGGCACGCTGGATCCGGCGCGCAGCAGCGATCCAGACCAGGTGCTTCAGGCTGTCGAGGGCAAGGCGATGAGTTTCCTCCGCCTCGCGAATGCCGTTCTCCCGACCATGCGCGCGGCGTCGTTCGGTCGTGTTGTCGTGATCAGTGGCCAGAATGCGTTCATCAGCGGGAACGTGACCGCCTCGGTGCGGAACGCTGCGACCAACGTCGTCGCGAAGAATCTCGCCGATGAGCTCGCCGGCACCGGCGTCTCGGTGAACGTCGTCAATCCCGGCACCGTGGTTGACCGGCCGGCTGCCGAGGTGGCGGTTGGCCGCGGCGGGGAGTCGAGCCCGAAGCAGATCGCCGATCTGGTTGCGTTCCTCTGCTCCCCCCTGTCGGCCGTGACGGGCGAGTCCATTGCGATCGGTCACCGGATGCTGGGCGTCGTCTCGCTCTGACGTCGCCGCCGTACGACGACAAGGCCGCAGGGCCACGAGACGACGCCCGCCGCACCTACGACGTCGGCTTCAGAATGCTGAAGTCGAAGGTGTTGTCGGTCCGGTAGCCGTAGCCGGTGAACTTGCTCGAGAACGCCTGCGCGGGCTGGATGTAGACGATCGGGGTTTCCGGTCCGCTCTTCATTTCGAGGGCGATGGCCTTGGCCCAGACCTTGCCGGCCTGCGTGCTCAGCGGATTCGGGAACGAGCGTGCTTCGTCGACGAGCTTGTAGAAGGCCGGATCCTCCCAGCGCGGCACGTTGTTGGGGCTGTCGTTCGGGAGGAACCAGCTGGCGGTCATGTACACGGGCGACTGGGTCTGTGCGCGGGTGCGGAAGATCAGGGCCTGGTACGCGGCAGTCGAGCGTCCGGTGGCGAAGCTCGCGGCCGTTTCGGTCTGGATGGTCACGTCGAAGCCGGCCTTGGCCGCGTATGACTTGATCAGGGTTGCAGCGTCGACCGCGTCGGGGACGGTGCTCGAGACGTGGAGGGTGAATGCCACATCGCCGGTCTTGCCGGCTTTCGCGAGAAGCGCCTTGGCCTTGGTCGGGTCATACCCGTACTCGGGGAGGCTTGCGGTGTCGTAGCCCTTGGTCGACGGGATGATCAGCCCCTGCGACTTGACCGCGCGGCCGTCGTAGACCTGTTTGAGGATCTGGGCGTACGGAATCGCGTAGGTCAGCGCCTCGCGCACGGTCTGGTTGTCGAAGGGCGCCTGCTTGGTGACCGCGACGAGGTCGAGAAACTCGATCGGATTCTTCACGGTCGGCACCGTGATGCTGCTGTCGCCGGCCAGGCCGGTCTGGTCGCTCGGTCGAAGGCCCTCGGCGAAGTCGACGCTGCCGGACTGCAGGAGGGTGACGCGAGTGCCGGGGTCGGTCACCTGCTTGAAGGTGATCTTGCGGATGACGGGCTCGCCGAGCACGTAGTTCTTGTTCGCGGTGAGAACCATGGACTGGCCGGGCACGAGGGACGTCACCGTGTAGGCGCCGTAGCCCCAGCCGGTGTGGACCTTGGCCCACTGCAGGGCGTACGGGTCGGCCTTCGTAGCGTGGGCGTCCAGAACGGTCTTGTCGTAGATCCGACCGTTGATGTTCGCGAGGAGACCGAGGAACGGGAAGCCGTCCGAGGCCTTCTTCACGGTGAACGAGACGTGGTAGTCGTCGATCTTCTTGATCGACTTCAGACCGTCGGGCAGGAAGAGGTTGTAGTTGCTCGGTGCCGGTGAGGTCGCCGAGCCGTATTTGCGCTCGAAGGAGTACATCACGTCGTCGGCCGTGAACGGGTTGCCGGCCTGGCTCTTGACCCCCTTGCGGAGGTTGAAGGTGTAGGTCAGCTTGTTGGCACTCACGGTGTAGGGGTTTTTCTTGGTGGCGAGCACTCCCTCGAATTTCGAGTAGTCCTGGGTGCCATCGACGTAGGGGCTGCGGATCAGGTCCGCCTGGGTGTTCGTGATGGCCTCGAAGTTCTCGTTCGAGTACAGGCCGCCGGCGTCCCAGTCGAAGGTCGTCGCGATGGCGGGCGTGGCTACCGTGACGTTCGACACGGTGGAGGTGGTCGAGCCGGTGCCGGTGGAGGGGCCGCCGGAGGAGCATCCGGCCAGCGCCAGGCTGACGGCGACGGCGGCCGCGGCGATCGCTGTGGTCGAACGTTTCATGGAAGTCCAATCAAAGAATGGGAGGTATGAGAAGATATTCTCAAGTGAGGCGGACTTCTCGTTGTTTGCGCAAGCATCCGGCCAATCAATTCACAGACCTGAAACACGGGAAACACCGCCGTAATCTCGCCGGCGTCGTCGAGTGCCGAAATTTGACAACCGGTGCTCAAAACGCGACTCTCTTCTCAGATAACGCCCACCTCTTTGTGAAGGAACGCCATGAGCACGCACGATCTCGCAGGAACGATCGCCCTCGTCACCGGAGCGTCGAGTGGGATCGGGCGGGCGACGGCTCGGATCCTGGGCGGAGACGGAGCGCACGTGGTCGCCGTCGGGCGGCGCCTCGACCGCCTCGAGGAACTCGTCGCGGAGGTGACGGCCGCCGGGGGATCGGCCGAGGCCGCCGTGGCGGATCTCGCGTCGCCGGGAGCTTCCGCTGCGCTCGTCGACGGGATCGCCGAGCGCCACGGCCGTCTGGACCTCGTCGTCAACGCGGCCGGCGTGATGCTCAGCGGGCCCTCGATCGATTCGCCCGCCGACGACTGGCAAGCCATGATCGACATCAACCTGACCGGCCTCGTCCACCTGACGAAGGCGGCGCTACCCCACCTCGTCGCCTCCGCCGCGACGAGTGGTCGCGGAGTGGTCGACCTGGTCAACGTCAGCTCGCTCTCCGGGCGCATCGCCACCGCCGAGAACGCGGTCTACGCGGCGACAAAGTTCGGCGTCGTCGGCTTCACCGACGCGATCCGTCGTGAGTTCACCCGGAAGAATGTGCGGGTGTCGGTCATCGAACCGGCGCTCGTGCAGACCGAGATCTTCGGCCATCAGCGCGAGGCCGGCCAGCGCTATTTCGAGCAGATCCGCGAGGGCATCGAGATCCTGCTTCCCGAGGACGTCGCCGAGGTCATCGAGTTCGTCGTCACCCGGCCGCGTCGCGTCGGTGTGAACGAGATCGTCGTCAAGTCGATCGAACAGCTCTGAGCACGGTCAGGCCCGGCTCCACGGCAGCGCCACTCAGGGGTGCAGGCCCTCCGGGGCGCCCTTCCAGCGACTGATCTCGATGTCGCCGGAGGTGTCGCGCTGTTTCGTGGGGGCGATCACGAGCGTGGGGATTACGGCCCGCTCGGGCAGCGACACGACGAGGTGGATGGCGCGGGCGACGTCTTCCGGTTGCGCCATGCGACTGCGTTCTTCCGCCGATGGTGGCCGCACCCGGGAGTCCATGATCGGCGTCGCTGTCTCGCCGGGCAGGATGCTCGTGGCCCTGATCCCGTCGCCCCGGTAGGTGTTGTGGAGGAAGGTCATCAGGTTCGTCACGCCGGCTTTGGCGGCGCCATAGGCGGCCCCGCCGAGGAGGTTGGGATTGTCAGCCGCGAGAGACGAAACGGTCACGATCGAGCCGCCGCCCGCTTCGAGCATGGCGGGCAGGACGGCCTGGCTGAGGTGGAAGACGGCGTCGAGGTTCGTGGAGACGACCGTGTGCCAGTCTTCGGGGGGCGTGAAGCGGATGTTCGGCACGGCGTTCGCGCTTCCCGCGTTGTTGACCAGGATCGCGACGGGGCCGATCGTCTGGGCTGTCCAGGTGACCAGGGCGATCGCATCCTCCCGGTCGCTGACGTCTGCCGTGCGGACGAATGCCGTTCCGCCGGTTGCCCGGATGAGGGCTGCGGTCTCCTCGAGGGGTTCAGCCCGTCGTCCGCTGAGGACGACCGTCGCGCCGTCGTCGGCGAGGAGGCGAGCCGTTTCGCGACCGATCCCCGATCCGGCGCCCGTGATCAACGCCACCTTGCCGTCCAATTCGCTCATCGCAGTCTCCTTCGGTGTCTCGGGCCTCGTGGTCGCGGGCCTTGTGTCGAGCAGCTCGCAGACGCCTAATGTGAGAAGAGCTTCTCGCACTCGACCGAGTCGGTCAAATCGGATCCGGATCGACCCGGGCCGTGTATCGATCATGTTAAGCCTGTGTAAATAGGCCGGCTAGGAGCCGTGGGCGGATTGACGGTTGCGGCTATAAATGAGAACCTATTCTCACAACGCGACGCACCAAACGGAGGACAACGTGGCAGCACACCAGGTGGCAATCGTGGCCGACCTCGGCGAGAGTTTCGGCAACTACACGATCGGCGACGACCAGACCCTTCTCGATCGCGTGACGATGGCCAACGTCGCCTGCGGATTCCATGCCGGAGACCCCCGAGTGATGGACCAGACCGTGCGCGACTGCCTCGCCCGCGGGGTTGAGATCGGCGCCCACCCCGGCTACCCCGACCTGGTCGGCTTCGGCCGCCGGGCGATCGAGGCCAGCGAGGAGGAGATTCGCACCGACGTCCTCTACCAGATGGGTGCTCTGAGCGCCTTCGTCAAGGTTCACGGCGGAACGATCTCGCACCTCGCGCCGCACGGCCGCATGGGCAGCATGGCGACGTCCGACGCGCTTCACGCTCGCGCCGTCACCGATGCCGTCCTTGCCTTCGATCCGAGCCTGATCGTGATCTGTCAGCAGGGCCACCTCGAGGTCGAGGCGAGGAAGCGCGGCCTCCCGGTCGGCATGGTCTTCCTCGGCGACCGCGCGTACGGCGACGATGGCATGCCGGTGTCGCGCTCGCTGCCCGGCTCGCTTCTCCACGACGCGGCCGCGGTGGCGGAACGCTGCGTCAAGCTGGTCCTGACCGGCCTTGTCACCTCGATCGACGGCAACGACGTCCCCCTCGGCCATGACGTCGACACGATTCTGCTGCACGGTGACAACAAGGACGCCCTCGAGATCAGCTCCGCCCTCCGGGCTGCCCTCGCCGAAGCCGACATCGCGGCAACCGGCCTCCAGCAGGTTCTCGCCGCGAAGGCGTCCGTCGCGGTCTGATCGGTTCGCTCATGGAATCCACCACAGTGCTCGAGTCCGGGGTCTCGCTCCGGATCCAGCCGTTCGGCGACTCCGCTCTGATGCTCGACGTGCTCGCCGAGGACCGCCTGGTGCGGCAGGAGGCGACGGTGCGCGTGCGCTCGTCGATCCTTCTGGAGGTCCCGTTCGGTGTCCTTGACGTCGTCGCGGGCTTTGAGTCGCTGCTGGTGGAGTTCGACGCCGACCGGGTCGAGCATGAGGGTGTCGACCAGGCCGTCCGCCTGGCCGTGTCGCTCGGCTTCGCCCGCTCGGCCGACGCCACGGCGAGTGGCCGCGTCCTTGAGGTGCCTACGCTCTTCGGGGGCGAGTTCGGGCCCGATCTCGAGGAGGTCGCGGCCGAACTCGACCTGACGGCCGCCGAGGTCGTCGACCGTTTTGTCGACCGCCCGCTGACCATCAGCTTGCTCGGGGCCGCGATGGCTCCGATGATGCACGGGGTCGACCTTCCGGCAGACGTCTCGCGAACGGCATTGCCGCGGACCCGCGTGGAAGGCGGCTCCGTGATGCTGGCGGGTTCGAACGCCATCATCAGTCCGTTCCCCGGCCCGACCGGTTGGCGTGTCATCGGCCGGACACCGCTAACGATCTGCGACATCGAACACGACCCTGTGGTGTCCTACGCACCCGGAGACGTGCTGCGGTTCCGCGCCATCGAACGGGTCGAGTTCGAGTCGTTGGCCGGGGCGTTCTTATCGTCTGCGACGGCTCTCTCATGACGCAGGGCTCGGCCACGACGCACCGCGTCACCCTCGACGTCCTCGTCCCGGGGTGGCTGACGACGATTCAGGATCTCGGCCGTCGCGGATCCGAGCGCCTCGGCGTAGCCACGGGCGGCGCTGCCGACCAGTATTCGGCCCAGGTCGCCAACCTCCTCGTCGGCAATGAGCGCACGGCGCCGCTGCTGGAGATCATGGGGGCCGAGTTCAGCGTTCAGGTCTCGGCGGGAGTCCTCTTCTCCGTCACCGGGACGCCGGCTTCCGTGCTTGTCGACGACTTTCCTGTGGACCTGTGGCGACCCGTCTTCGCGGCCGCCGGATCCGTGATCACGGTCGCGACACCCCAGGACGGCCTGCGCTCCTACCTGGCGTTCAATGGCGCCCTCGAGTCAGGGCGTTTCCTCGGCAGCGTGGCACCGGATTCACGGATGGGCTTCCCGCAGCAGCTTCGGGCCGGCGACTCCGTCGGCTTGGACACCGAGTACACGGTCTTCGTTCAGCCGTACGGTGTTGGCACCTGGTTCTCGCTGCCGGTACCCGTCCCCGACCTATCTGCGCCGGTGTGGACCATCGACGTGACGGACGGACCCGAGACGTCTGCCGTGGACGGCATCCGTGAGCTGATGGCTTCCTCGACGTACACGGTGGGTGACAAATCGGATCACATCGGCGTTCGGCTCGGCGGCCCGGTGCGGCATCCCCAGGGGCTCGGCGAGATCGTCTCGCACGGCGTTCCGATCGGTGCTGTGGAGATCCCTCATTCAGACGAGCTGATCATCCTCGGCCGCGCTCGCTCGCTTACGGCCGGGTATCCGATCGTCGGTGTGGCCTCCAGCGCGGCCCTCTCCCTCCTCGGTCAGGCAGCGCCGGGACGCAAGATCACCTTCCGCTGGATCGACCCAGGAGAGTCCATCGCGCTCTACCGCGAGCAGCGCCGGTGGCTCCGGCTGCTCGAGGCGCGCGTCCACTCGGCGTTCGAGGCCGCGGGGCTGCCGGTGCGGGGGGTTCGGCGCAGCGCTCGACCCGGGGGCGCGGCGCCGGGTGCGCGGGCGAAGAGCGCATGACCGGCACCGCCCGAAAACTTCGACCGTCGCTCGTACTCACCGTCACCATGCTCGGCACGCTGATGGTGTTTTCCAGCACCACCTCGATCAACGTCGCGCTCCCCGCGATCGCCGACGCCCTGCACCCCGGTGCGGGGGTCGCCGACTGGTTCTTGCTCGCGTACATGCTTGCGAACTCGGTGCTCATCCTGGTCTTCGCCCGCATCTCGGACTTCCTCGGGCGCCGCACGATCTACCTTGCCGGCGTCGCCCTGATGACGGCCGCGAGCATTGCCTGCGCACTCGCGCCCGACACTGTGATCTTCATCGCGATGCGGGCTCTGCAGGGGGTCGGAGCAGCGATCGTCCTGACCAACGTGAACGCCCTCGTCGCCGACGTCTACCCCGAGGGCAGACGCTCGGCTGCGCTCGGGCTCAACGTGATGGGCGGCTCAGTTGCCGGCGCCCTCGGCCCGGTCCTCGGCGGGGTCCTGGTGGGAAGCCTGGGCTGGCAGAGCGTCTTTCTGGTCAACGTGCCGTTCGGCATCGCCGGTCTCGTGCTCGGACTCATCGTCCTGCCGCGGGCGGGCACCGCCTCCCGGGGCCGCGAGCGATTCGACGGGGCGGGAGCCGTCCTGTCGGTCATCACGCTCTTCGCGCTGCTGTTCGCGATCAACCGAATCTCGGCGTGGGGGATCGCCGACCTCCGGGTCGTGCTGTCGTTCGTCGTCGCCGTCCTGGCGTTCGCGGCGTTCGCCGTTGTCGAGGCTCGGCAGGCCAGCCCTCTCATCGACCTCGACGTCATCACGCGGGGGAGGCGCTACTTCGCGTACGCGGCAGTGTTCTTCATCTCGGTGCCACAGTCCACCCTGCCGATCGCGATCGTGCTCTACGAGCAGCTAGTGCTCGGTCGATCGGCGACCAGTGCCGGGCTCGTGATCATCCCGTTTGCCGTTGTGGTCGCGATCACGGCGCCCATCGCCGGACGCGTGGTGCACCGGCATCCGCCGCACCGCCTCCCGATCGTGGGGGGCCTCGTGATGTCGGTGGGTCTCGTGATCCTGCTCGGCTACTTCACCCTGGGAGCTCCCTCCTGGATGCTCTTTGGGGCGCTGGTCGTCGCCGGCTTCGGCAACGGCCTGTTCCACACGCCCAACATCGCGGTGATCATGTCGGGCATCCCGAGTAACCGCTTCGGGGTGGCCGGCGGGGTGCGCTCCGTTCTCTTCAACTCGTCCCAGTCGATCGGCACGGCCGTGGTCCTGTTAATCCTCGGCGCTTGGTTCACGCGGGCCGGCGGATCCGGGCTGTCCCAAAGGATCCAGAATCCCGCCCTGGTCGAGCCCGCGTTCGTGATCGTCAGCCTCGTGATGATCGG